>JBLRXF010000001.1:0-12478 GCA_047920875.1 Haliea sp.
GTTTGGGGGCCAGGATCCCACCCTGCAGCGCGGCGACAGCCAGACCGCCGGCCTGGAGGTGCTGAATGACTTCGGTGCCTACTTCAGCGAGGTGATCGAGGACCGCAAGAAAAACCCGCAGGACGACCTGGCCACGGTGCTGGCCAATGCGGAGGTGGACGGCGAGCCGATGAACGTGCTCGACCAGGCCAGCTACTTCATCATTACCGCCACCGCCGGCCACGACACGACCTCGGCGACCATCGGCGGCGGCATGAAGGCCCTGCTGGAACATCCGGACCAGCTGGCCCTGTGGCGCGACCGTCCGGACCTGGACAACGGCGCCGCCAAGGAAATCATCCGCTGGGTGTCACCGGTGCGGCACATGGTGCGCACCGCCACCGAGGACCTGGAACTGCACGGGCGCCAGATCCGTTCCGGCGACAACATCGCCCTCTGGTACCCCGCCGCCAATCGCGATCCGGACGTCTTCGACCATCCCAACCGCCTGGACCTGCAGCGGGACCCGAAGCTCCAGCTCGCCTTTGGCTACGGCTCCCACATGTGCCTGGGCCAGCACCTGGCCGCGCTGGAGGTGTCCTGCTTCTTCCGCGAGCTGCTGCCACGGCTCAAGGACATGGAACTCGCCGGCGACCCGGAGTGGGTCAAGGCGATCTTTGTCGGTGGGCTGAAATCATTGCCGATACGCTACAGCCTGTACTGAACCAGGGGCGGCAGTTACTGCCCAATCCAGGGAGTACGGACGACAATGAGGTGGGCATGAAACTACCGAGCCTGATGATAGCGACCGCCGCCCTGACCCTGATGCATGCGAGGGCGCGGTTACCGGGTGCTGAACTGAGCTGAGCCCCCATCAATCCAGGCCCAGCGCCAGCGCCAGCTCCCGCCAATCCACCAGCTTGAAATTCTGCCGGTCCTCCGGGCTGTTGCTGCCGTCCTGCACCACCAGCAGGCCCTGCGGAAAAGCCTCGCCCAGGGCCGCGCTGCTGACCGACACGCCATCCGTATCTCTGACACCGTCAATGCCCCGCGCCAGGTTGTCGCCAATTGCAACCAGGCCCCGCAGCGCATGGGGCGGCTGCCGATTGTAGACCGCAAAGGTATTGCTGCCCTGACTGGAAACCACCAGGTAGCCGCTGCCATCCGCCATAGCATACAGGGACATGCCTTCAACATCGCTGAACAGGTTGACCCCGTCCACCGCTGCCAGCAGCGTCGGCTGGGCAGGACCATCCGAATCCGCCGACATAACATAGACCCCCTCATCCTCGATACCGAAGAACAGGCGACCCTCGGCATCGTCTGCAGTGCAGCCTTCCGGCTGGCCATGGACGCGGAACTCCCGCAGCAGGCGGGCTGAGGCATCGGCGCTGACGGCCCACTGCTGAAAACGACCGTCCTTGTCGTTGATGAAAACCTGCAGCTGACCGCCATGACTGTACATGCACAGTCCATAGGGATCGAGGCTGGTCATCACTTCCTGCGCCTGCAGCCACAGCACGCTGCCGTCCGGCTGTATGCCGAACAGACTGATGCTGCCCAGGCTGCGATTGCTGGCGGCTGCCACGTGGCTGAACTCGCCACCCGCGGGCAGCGGCCGAAGGGACACATTGTTGAGGCGGCCCGCCGCGATGGCCTGCAGCTCCACCCCCTTGAGGTCATACACCCGCAGGCCGTACTGTTTCTCGGTAGCCAGGATACGGCTGGCGGCGGGATTCTCGCTGTTCAACCAGATGGCGGCATCATCCGCGGCGTCACCGGTGCCGGCGACCGGCGCGGTTTCCCTCAGGGGAGTGATGTAGGCCGGCGGCACTGGATCAACCACCGCCGGGTGGATATCGCAGCACCAGGCCAGCAGGGACGCCAATATTTTGGTGACCATTCTCCTCCCGCCCCGCGCCCCCCGGGCTCAGTACAGCCTGCGACCCTTGTTCGCGGCGATGCGCATGCGCAGGGCGTTGAGCTTGATGAAGCCCTCGGCATCCTTCTGGTTGTAGGCGCCGGCATCGTCCTCAAAGGTCGCAATGCTTTCATCGAACAGGCTGTCGGCAGACTGGCGCCCGGCGAGGATGATGTTGCCCTTGTACAGCTTCAGCCGCACCTTGCCGTTCACGTGCAGCTGGCTCTGGTCGATGGCGGTCTGCAGCATCTGCCGCTCCGGTGACCACCAGTAGCCGTTGTAGATCATCTCCGCGTAGCGCGGCATCAGGTCATCCTTCAGGTGGGCGACTTCCCGATCCAGGGTGATGGACTCGATAGCGCGGTGGGCCTTGAGCATGATGGTGCCGCCAGGGGTTTCGTAGCAGCCGCGGGACTTCATGCCCACGTAGCGGTTCTCCACCAGGTCCAGGCGACCAATGCCGTTGGCGCCGCCGATCTTGTTCAGGCGCTCCAGCACGGTGGCCGGGCTCAGGCGCTCGCCGTCGATGGCGACGATGTCACCGCGCTCGAAATCCAGCTCGATGTAGGTGGGGCTGTCGGGGGCCGCTTCGGGGCTCACGCTCCAGCGCCACATATCTTCCTCGGCTTCCGCCCAGGGATCCTCGAGGATGCCGCCCTCGTAGGAAATGTGCAGCAGGTTGGCGTCCATGGAATAGGGCGATTTCTTCTTCGCGCTGCTGAAGTCGACCGGGATATCCCGTTCCTTGCAGTAGGCCATCAGGGTTTCCCGCGAGGTCAGGTCCCACTCGCGCCAGGGGGCGATGACCTTGATCCCGGGCTTGAGCGCATAGGCGCCGAGCTCAAAACGAACCTGGTCGTTGCCCTTGCCGGTGGCGCCGTGGGAGATGGCGTCGGCGCCGGTCTCGTTGGCGATCTCGATCAGACGCTTGGCAATCAGCGGCCGCGCAATGGAGGTGCCCAGCAGATACTCGCCTTCGTAGACGGTGTTGGCGCGGAACATGGGGTAGACGAAATCGCGGACGAATTCCTCGCGCAGGTCGTCGATATAGATCTCCTGCACGCCCATGGCCTTGGCCTTGGCCCGGGCGGGTTCGACTTCCTCGCCCTGGCCGATGTCCGCGGTGAAGGTCACCACCTCGCAGGCGTAGTTGTCCTGCAGCCAGCGCACGATGACCGAGGTATCCAGGCCGCCGGAATAGGCCAGCACGACTTTCTTGATGTCAGACATGAGTTGCTCCGTTTTCAGGGCTGCAAAGGGCCCGTATTCTACTCCCTGGGGCCGGGTGATTCCCAGCCCGTATTCCCGTGGGGAGGGGTTTACGTTACCATTCCTGACCACATTTCCTGCCCTGGCCCGCTGTGACTGAACTCACCCTGACCCGCCCCGACGACTGGCACGTGCACCTGCGCGACGGCGACGCCCTGCCTCACACCTGCGCCGACATGGCGCGGTATTTTGGCCGCGCCATCGTCATGCCCAACCTGACCCCGCCGGTGACCACCGTCGCCGCTGCCGGCGCCTACCTGGAGCGTATCCTGGCGGCCATGGCCGGGCTGCCGCGGCGCTTCGAACCGCTGATGACCCTGTACCTGACCGATCAGACGGAGGCCGCGGAGATTCAGCGCGCGGCAGACTGCGAGTTTGTGCACGCGGTCAAGCTCTACCCGGCGGGCGCCACCACCAACTCCGATGCGGGCGTGGCGCAGCTGGAGAGCCTTTATCCGGTCCTGGAGGCCATGCAGACGGCCGACCTGCCGCTGCTGGTACACGGCGAGGTTACCGACGGCGACATTGACATTTTTGACCGGGAGAAAGTGTTCATTGACCGGCATCTGGGGCCGATAGTGCGGCGTTTTCCCGACCTGCGCGTGGTGCTGGAACACATCACCACCGCCGACGCGGTGGACTTTGTCAGCACCTCACCGGCAAATGTAGCCGCCACCATCACCGCCCACCACCTGCTGCTGAACCGCAATGACATGCTGGTTGGCGGGATCCGCCCGCACCTGTACTGCCTGCCGGTGCTCAAGCGCAACAGCCATCAGCAGGCCCTGATCCGCGCCGCCTGCTCGGGCAGCCCGAAGTTCTTCCTTGGCACCGACTCCGCGCCCCACAGCACCGCGCGCAAGGAAACCGCCTGCGGCTGTGCCGGCTGTTACACGGCCCACGCGGCCATAGAGCTCTATGCGGAAGTGTTCGAGAACGAGGGCGCACTGCCCATGCTGGAGGGTTTCGCCAGCCACTTCGGGCCGGACTTCTACCATCTGCCGCGCAACACCGACAGCATTACCCTGCGCAAGACCAGCTGGCAGGTACCGGCCAGCCAGGCACTGGGCGACACCGTACTCACCCCCTTGCGTGCTGGTGAGGCCGTGCACTGGCGCGTGCTCGATCGGGACACTGCGGTTTGACGGAAGCCAGCGAGCAGCGCATCTGCGACCGCTTCCGCGGCTTCCTGCCGGTAGTGATCGACGTCGAGACCGGCGGCTTTGTTGCTGCCACAGATGCCATCCTGGAAATCGCAGCCACGATCGTACGCATGGACGACGATGGCAACCTGGGCGTCCACCGCACCTTCAACTTCCACGTCAAGCCTTTCGAGGGCGCCAATATCGAACAGGCGGCGCTGGATTTCACCGGCATTGACCCCTGGCACCCCTTCCGTGAAGCCGTCGACGAGGCGGAAGCCTTCGACGAGCTGTTCAAGGTGGTGCGCAAGGAGGTCCGCGACCAGAATTGCAATCGCGCCATTCTGGTGGGCCACAACGCCCATTTCGACGCGGGCTTCGTCAATGCCGCGGTAGAACGCTGCAATATCAAGCGCAACCCCTTCCACCCCTTCTCTTTCTTCGACACCGCCACCCTGGCGGGCCTGGCCTATGGCCAGACCGTGCTGGCGAAGGCCTGCAGGGAGGCCGGCATCGACTTCGACAACGCCGAGGCGCACTCCGCCGCCTACGACGCCGAGCGCACCGCCGAACTGTTCTGCGAGATCGTCAACCGCTGGAAGGATTCCGGCGGCTGGATGCCCAGCTTCGATTGATCGCCGCCGTTCTATTTCGCCCCTGAGTGACCACGCTTTACACCCTTGCGCACCAGCGGCCAGAACAGCTCCTCGCGCCAGTCAAAGCGGCCAGGCAGGCCAAAGCGCTCCTGCCGCTCGCGCGGTATCTTGGCCGTTCCATACAGCACATCCAGGCAGAACAGGGTGATGGCATAGTTGCCACGGGCGTGGGCATGCTTGCCCAGACCGTGATGGGCGTGGTGGGTATCCGGCAGGGTAATGATCTTCTCCAGCACATTGAATAGCGGCGTCATTCCCGGCAAGCGCCGCAGGGCCAGGTCCCAGCGGTAGGGCGTATGGGTCAGCGCATTGACCACGAACTCAATGAGGATGGCGGCGGCAAACACCTCGTACAGGCCCAGGTGTACACAGATCGCGCCAATCCAGGTCTGTGGCAGCAGCAGGGTCCAGAAAATGTTGTAGCGGTACAGGACCAGCGCGTTAAGCTGCGGCGCGCTGTGATGGGTGCGGTGCAGCTTCCACAGCCAGCGCTTCTCGTGGGACCAGCGGTGCAGCCAGTAGTGGCAGAACTCCTGCAGGAAGAACACCATCGGAAATGCGAACCAGAAGGCAACATGGGCCAGCGAACCTTCCGTACCGGTGAACACGCGGCCAAACAAGAGGCCAATCATCAGCGCCACTACCGGCCCTGCCATCAGAGTCTGGGCGGCAATGCCCGCAAGGGCGAAACCTCGGTCGCGCCAGCTGGTGGCGCGGCGGTTGTGGTGCCCGCCCAACGCCTCGAGCAGCAGCATGCTGAGAAAGACCGTGAGCACTACGACACCCACCAATTGTTCCGTCGTCATTTTCTGTTTCCCTGGTTATTGTCAATCATGTCAAAGGCCGGAGCCTGCAAGGCCCCCACCAGAAAATCGACCAGCTGCCCTGTCCGCTGCGCAAGCTGGCCTTGCGACCAGGGGTGCCCCGCCAGGCGCCGCTGATGGGCCCAAATGGCGGCGGTGTGCACCAGGGTCAGGCTGGCCAGCTCCTGGCGCAGATGACAGCACTCGACCGGTAGCGGTGCCAAGGCCAGGCTAAGCCACTCCGACAGCAGCCGAAGGGAGTGGCCGCGCTCGCGGCCGGTGTCGAACAGGAGCACCTGACGCTGCTGGCTGTGCAGCTGTGACACCAGACTCAGGTAATAACTGTCCTGTGTATCACCTGCCAGCAACTCGAGATAAGGCAGCACCATCGCCTCGATCAGTGCCGACACCTCGGTTGTCCGCCCCTGTGCCTGCAGCACTTCCAGCAAGGCCATCCGGCGCCGGTTTATGGGACCCTGGCGGTACTCCAGCAGTGCCTCCAGCAACGCGTCCTTGCTGCCGAAGTGGTACTGCAGGGCAGAATTGTTGCGCTGCCCGGCCTCGGCGCTGATCCGCCGGACGGACAAGGCATCGAGGCCCTCTTCCGCAAACAGGCGCTCCGCCGTCAGCAGCAGCTTGTGTGCGGTGGTGTTGGCAATATCCATGGTCATGAGAGTATTTAAGTCATTCGTCTTGATTAAGTCAAGCGCCTTAATTTTGCAGCCACGAACACTCACGCGCATGACGCCGATCAAACACCGGCATGGCGGCCTGGACTATAGTGGGGACAGTGCCAATCACGAAGGGAAGTGACCCATGGGACAGAGCACCCTGACCATCGATGGCAATGAGGCGGCCGCCAGGATCGCCCACCTGACCAGCGAGGTCATCGCCATCTACCCCATTACCCCCGCCTCCACCATGGGCGAGTGGGCGGATGAGTGGTCCGCCGCAGGGCGCCAGAACCTCTGGGGCAGCGTCCCCAGAGTCATAGAAATGCAGAGCGAAGGCGGCGCCGCGGGGGCAATTCACGGGGCGCTGCAGGCCGGGGCACTGACCACCACCTTCACCGCCTCCCAGGGCTTGCTGTTGATGCTGCCCAATATGTACAAGATCGCCGGTGAATTGAGCCCGACGGTATTCCATATTGCCGCACGTTCGGTGGCCAGCCAGGCCCTGTCGATCTTTGGCGACCACAGCGACGTGATGGCGGCCCGGGCCACCGGCTTCGCCATGCTCGCCGCCAACAGCCCCCAGGAGGTCATGGACTTCGCCCTGATCGCCCACGCCGCCACCCTGCGCGGGCGGATACCCATGCTGCACTTCTTCGATGGTTTCCGCACCTCCCACGAGGTGGCCAAGATTGAAGCGGTCCCCGAGGACGTGGTCCGGGCCCTCATTGACGAGAACGCAATTCGCGCCCACCGCGAACGCGCATTGTCGCCGGAGCACCCGGTCCTGCGCGGCAGCTCACAAAACCCGGACGTGTTCTTCCAGGCGCGGGAAACCGTCAATCCCTGGTACAGCGCCTTCCCCGGTATCGTGCAAACTGTCATGCACGAGTTCGCAGCCCTGACCGGGCGCCAGTACCACATCTTCGACTATGTGGGTGACCCGGATGCAGAACGGGTGATCGCCCTGATGGGCTCGGGAGCAGAGACCGCCGAGGAGACTGTGGATTGCCTGACCGCCCGGGGCGAGAAGATTGGCCTGCTGAAGGTGCGCCTGTTCCGGCCCTTTGACGCCGCGGCCCTGCTGGCGGCGCTTCCTGCCAGCACCCGCGCCATCGCCGTGCTGGACCGCAGCAAGGAACCCGGCGCCGATGGCGAGCCGCTGTACAAGGATATTCTCGCCGCCCTGGCGCAGGAAGCGATGACCGGGAGCAACCGCGCCGGGCTGCCACGGGTGATCGGCGGACGCTTCGGGCTCTCCTCCAAGGAGTTCACTCCCGGCATGGTTAAGGCGGTCTTCGATGAACTTGCCAAGGTCGAACCGAAGAACCACTTTACCATCGGCATCCACGACGATGTCAGCCACAGCAGCCTGGACTGGGACCCGGACTTTCGCACCGATGCCCACGCCCACAGCACGCAGGCCCTGTTCTACGGCCTCGGCAGCGACGGCACGGTCAGCGCGAACAAGAACAGCATCAAGATCATCGGCGAGAGCACCGGCCTCCACGCCCAGGGCTATTTCGTCTATGACTCGAAAAAGTCCGGTGCCACCACCGTGTCCCACCTGCGCTTCGGGCCCCGGCCCATCCACGCCAGCTACCTGATTGAGGACAACAGCGCCGGCTTTATTGCCTGCCACCAGCCGGGTTTTCTGCACAAAGTGGACATGCTGCGCAAGGCTGCCCCCGGCGCCACTTTCCTGGTGAATTCGCCGCTGCCCCCGGACCGGTTCTGGGACAGCCTGCCGCCCCACTGCCAGCGGCAGATTGTCGACAAGCGCCTGAATCTGTACTGCATCGACGCCTATCAGGTGGCCGCGGATACCGGCATGGGCAAGCGCATCAACACCATCATGCAGGTCTGCTTCTTCGCCATATCCGACATTCTGCCGGCAGAAGAGGCCATCTCTGCCATCAAGGGAGCGGTGGAAAAGACCTATGGCCGCAGAGGGCGGCGCATCATCGAGCGCAACTTCCAGGCGATCGACGCCGCGCTGGCAGGATTGCACCGGGTCGAGCCCGGCAGCGTCCGCGACAAGGTTATTCCCCTGCACGTCGACGTCGGCAGCGGCGACAGCTTTGTCGAGCGGGTGACCGCCCGCATCATGGCAGGACAGGGCGACCTCATCCCGGTCAGCGCTCTGCCGGCAGACGGCAGCTTCCCGCTGGGCACGGGGGCGCTGGAGAAACGGCAACTGGCACTGGAAATCCCGGTGTGGGACGCGGACCTCTGCACCCAGTGCGGCAAGTGCGCCTTCGTCTGCCCCCACAGCGTGATCCGCAGCAAGGTCTTCAACGAGGAGCTGCTTGCGCAGGCCCCCGCCACCTTCAAGGCGGCGCCAGTGCGCAACAAGGACTACCCCGCCGGTCAGGTGATGAGCTACCAGGTAGCGCCCGAGGACTGCACCGGCTGCACCCTGTGCGTGGACATCTGCCCCATCCGCGACAAGAGCAACGCCAGCCACAAGGCGGTCAACATGGCTCCCATCGAGCCCCTGCTGGCAGCAGAAAAGTCCAACTGGGACTTTTTCCTGCAGCTCCCGGAGTTCCCCCGCGAGCAGCTCAAGACCAGCACCATTCCCGGTGCCATGGTCATGCAACCGCTGTTCGAGTTCTCCGGCGCCTGCGTCGGCTGCGGCGAAACTCCCTACCTCCGGCTGGTGAGCCAGCTGTTCGGGGACCGTATGGTGATCGCCAACGCCACCGGCTGCTCCTCGATCTACGGCGGTAACCTGCCGACCACGCCCTGGGCGCAGAACGTCGAGGGCCGGGGCCCTGCCTGGAACAACTCCCTGTTCGAGGACAACGCGGAATTCGGCCTGGGTATCCGTATTGCCATCGACCAGCAGTCAAGCCAGGCCAGAGAACTGCTGGCGGGGCTGCGCGATGCGCTGGAGCCTGCACTGGTGGAGGCCATTCTCAGCGCCGACGAGAGCGATGAGGCCGGGATTCACGAGCAGCGCCAGCGGGTAGCAGCGCTGCGGCAGCAGCTTGCGCAACTGGCAGGCGACAAGGCGCGCCGCCTCCTGCAGTTGAGCGAGAACCTGTGCCGCAAATCCGTCTGGTGCATCGGCGGCGACGGCTGGGCCTACGATATCGGCTACGGCGGCCTGGACCACGTGCTGGCCACCGGCGAGAACATCAACATCCTGGTGCTGGACACCGAGGTATATTCCAACACCGGCGGCCAGACTTCCAAGGCAACGCCCCGCGGGGCCGTCGCCAAGTTCTCCGCCGGCGGCAAGTCGGTGGCGAAGAAGGACCTGGCCTTGCTGGCGATGGAATACCCGAATGTCTATGTGGCCCACATCGCCTACGGCGCCAAGGACACCCAAACCCTGAAAGCCTTCCTGGAGGCGGAGGCCCACGACGGCCCGTCCCTGATCATCGCCTACAGCCCCTGCATCGCCCACGGGGTGGATCTGAGCAACAATCACCGGCAGCAGGACATGGCAGTCAAGAGTGGGCACTGGCCCCTGTTCCGCTTCAACCCGGCGCGGATTGCCCAGCACCAGAGTCCCCTGCAGCTGGATTCGCCTGCGCCCAGCATTCCCTACCGGGAGTTCGCCGACTCCGAGACCCGCTTCAAGATGCTCTGGCACACCCACCCGGAGGCGGCAGAACAGTTTGTCGCCCAGGCCCAGCACGACGTGGCCCTGCGCTACCAGCACTACCTGCAGCTGTCCCAGCTGGACTGGAGCGAGGAGGCCACCCTGTCGGCCCCCCGGGCCCAGCTGCGCAAGCAAACGGCACAACAACCGAACGGGGAGACATCTGACCATGGCTGACCTGAGCACCCGCTATCTGGGCCTGAACCTGAAGAACCCCTTCGTGCCCTCTTCCTCGCCACTCACCGGCAAGCTCGACAGCGCCCTGCACCTGCAGAATGCGGGTGCTGCGGCGATTGTCATGCCCTCCCTGTTCGAGGAAAAAATCCAGCAGGAGCATGCCCTGCTGGAACGCTTCCTGGATGAACAGTCGTTGGGCCACGGTGAAGCCACCAGCTTCCGGCCCATTCCAGCGGAGTACAAATCCAGCGAAGACAAGTACCTGGATACCCTGCAGCAGCTGAAACAAGCGCTGGATATTCCGGTCATTGCCAGCTTGAACGGCGTCACCGCTGGCGGCTGGCTGGAATGCGCCCTGGCGATCCAGGACGCAGGCGCCGACGCGCTGGAGCTGAACGTGTACTACGTGCCGGGCGACAGCAGTGAAACCTCCGCTGCAGTCGAGCAGCGCTATTTGGACATTGCCGCGGCACTGCTGCCGAAAGTCAGCATTCCGGTGACGGTGAAGCTCTCGTCCCAGTTCAGCGCGCCGCTGGATTTCGTCCGCAAGCTGGAGCAAACCGGGGTGCAGGGAGTGTGCCTGTTCAACCGCTTCTACCAGCCGGATATTGACCTGGACACCCTGGCGATGGTGCCCAGGCTGAACCTCTCCAGCTCCATCGAGTCACTGCTGCGAGTGCGCTGGGCAGGTATGCTCTACGGCCATACGGACTGTGGCATAGCCGTCACCGGCGGCTTCCACACCGCCGCGGATGCGCTGAAGGCCCTGCTGGCCGGTGCTGATGTAGTACACCTGTGCAGCGCCCTGCTGCAGCAGGGGCCGGGGCTTGTCGCGACGCTGCTGGCCGACATGCAGCGCTGGCTGGAGGAGAAGGAATACAGCTCCGTAAACCAGCTGCGCGGCAGCCTCAGCTGCCGCCACGCTCCCAACCCGGCGGACTACGCGCGGGCCAATTACATTGATGTGCTGGACAGTTACACGGTGCCGGACGGGGTGAAGTTCTGACTGTGACTACAAGCGGTAGTCGCTGATCTGCACTTCCTCGCCGTAATCACCGTAATCCCCCAGCGCCCGCAGACTGCGAAACTCCCGCCAGGACAGCGGGCGATACTGAGCGGGCGCGGCGTCTGACACCAGGCCGGGCAGCGGCGCGATGACCGAGTCGTAGCCCGGGTTGAGAAACCAGGCAATGCTGAAACGCGCCTGGTCGGCGCTGGCGCGCACGCGGTGCAGCGGCGCCAGATAGCGGTCATTCGACCAGAGCTGCAGCATGTCACCGATGTTGATGGTGAGGGCACCAGGCAACGGGTCCACATCCAGCCATACGCCTTGATGCAGCACCTGCAGGCCGGGCACCTGATCTTGCAGGAGTACGGTCAGGGCGCCCGCGTCCGTATGGTGGCTGATACCAAAGGGCCCCGCCGGGGGAAGCTCCGGCCCCGGCGCCAGGTCCTCCGTCGGATAGTGATTCAAGCGCAGAAAGCTGCTGTGGCTGGGGGTAAAATGCGCGGCCAGACTGGTCGCTGGCTGACCCAGCCCCTCACACAGGCGCCCCAGCAGGTCCAGCGCCAAACCGTGGCAGGCAGTGGCGAACGCCTGCAGCGCCGTGCGCAGCGCCGGCATGGCGGGGGGCAAGGGCGTCTCGCCCAGGGGAGCGAAATCAAAAATCTCCTTGCGATCCCGCAAGTTCTTGGTCAGTTCGCGGTCATAGTAGCCGAAGGGGTTGTCGAGAGTGCGGCTGACGCTGTGCTTGAGCGACGGCTCACTGGCAAAAAATTCGCGCGCTGCGGCCTGGGTTCGCTCGATGAGTCCAGGGGCAATACCGTGGCCAGTTACCTGGAAAAATCCCCAGCTGGCGGCGGCCGCCGCCAGCTCGGTGGCGACGGTCTGGCGCTGGGCGCCCAGGTCAATGACGGGTACAGCTGGGGTGGGCATGTTGCGGAGTTCCTGCAGGGGCAGTATTCGACGGCCGGCATTATGCCTCGCCGAGGCCCGTTGCGCAGTATCCTCCTGAAGAATCACTTCATCAAACTGTCATCCTTTCTTAGCGCATCTGTCACATCCCACCGTTACCTTGCTGTCCCGACAACGAGGTAGGGCAGGTGGCACTTCGCTCGACTCATCCGCAAACCCCCCAAATGGATGCGCAAGACAGATGACATTTCACAAGGCTTTCAACCTGCGTTCAACGCTGCTCGGCAGCTTCACTCTCCTGGCTGCCACGACAACTTCCGGCACCATGGCGC
>JBLRXF010000001.1:12488-33312 GCA_047920875.1 Haliea sp.
GACTGCGCAAAAGCGCGAGCAGCGCCTGCAGGACATCGCGGCGGCTGTCAGCACTTTGGCGGGAGAGGATTTTGACGTCCTCAACATCAGCAACCCCTTCGATTTCAGCGACAAGATTCCGGGTCTGGTTGCCAACAATGTTCAGGGCTATCGCCGCACCTTCTCCATTCGCGGCATCGGCAACGAATTACCTGACAACGCCGCCACCAAGCCGGGGGTCGCCTATCATGTGGACGGAGTTTTCATGTCCAATGACTTTGCCCTGTTCCAGGACCTGGTGGATATCGAGCGTGTGGAAGTGATCCGCGGGCCGGACGGCACCATTTATGGCAACAGTTCGTCGGGCGGTGCAGTCAACGTCATTACCCGGCGCCCTGATACCGAGGCGGTATCCGGATTTATCGGCGGTGAGGCAGGCAGCTACTCAACTACCAATATTCGCGGCAGTTTCAACCTGCCCCTGACCGACACGCTGGCCCTGCGCCTGGCCGCGTCACATCGCGAACACGACGGTTTCACCAAGAACGTGTCCAACCCCGAGGCCAGCCCCCTGAATGTCCCGGGAGCATTCAACGACCTCGATGATGAGAACAACACCTCCCTCAACGCCCAGTTGTTGTGGCAGGTAACACCGGAGTTTTCAGCGCGCCTGTCCGTGCAGGACTTTGACATGGACATCAACGGCCCGGCGCTGAAAGGCGGTTTCGACACGGTTTCCAGCGACAAGCGGGTGGTGTCCCACGATACCACCGAGTTTTTTCAAGTAGAGAACACTATCGCCAGTCTGATTCTGGAATGGGAAGCCCCGGCGTTCGACGTCAAGGGGCTCTTCAGCCAGCAGGACTACAGAATGAGCCGCCGACTTGATGCCGACCGCTCATCCCTGACCGCGAATGACCCTGCGCCCCTGGCCATTCCACCCTCCGGCGAGATCACTCTGCTGGGACAGCTGCCCATCCGCCAGCATGTCGGCGGCCTCACCCAGGAAGATGAAACGGCGACTGCCGAAATCAACATCAGCTCGAAGGCAGACAGCGGCAGTTCACTGGACTGGCTGATCGGGGCGTTCTACCTGGACACGGATATTGAAAGCAACACGCGCAATTTCGTTGATAATGGCCGCGACGGTCTGCCAGTAAACTTCCGCGTTGTGGGTTTTGGCAACCCTGATACAGATTTCCAGAACTCCGACATCCGCTCGTTTGAATCCACAGCCGTCTTTGGCCAGCTGACCTACGCCTTGACCGATCAGTTGAGCTTTACCGGCGGAGCACGCTGGACGGAAAACAAGTTCGAGGACCAGCGCTGCAATATTTTTAGTCGCTGCCTCACCGATGAAGGTCGCGTCGGCACCCCTTCGCGGCCTTCAGAAAAGGAAGACAATATCACCTACAAGCTGGCCCTGGATTACGCCTGGAGTGATGACAATATGGCCTACCTGTCGGTGGCCACCGGCATCAAGCCTGCTGCCTCCAACAACGGTTTCGTCGCCGACCCCAACGGCACCGGCTTCTTCCCGGAAATTTTCGAAGAAGAGGAAGTGACAGCCTGGGAGATCGGCTCCAAGAACTACCTGCTTGACCGGCGGCTGCAGCTCAACGTGGCCGCTTACTACTACGATATCGAGAACTACCTGTTCAACTCCGCAGGACTCAACCTTACCGGTAACGGGGTCAGCGGTGGCAGCAACCTGCCCAAATCCGAAGTGTACGGAATCGAGATCGAATCCATAGCACGGCTGACGGATCGCCTGACCCTGGACTTCATGTTCACCGCGGCTGAATCGAAGATCAAGGAAGGTCGCCTGGCGATTGATCGGGCAGAGCAGGTCAATCGCACTGCGGGCCTTACTGATCCCGCTGAAATCCAGGCAACGATTCGCTCCATCGCCGTGGATCTCACCGGCAACGAGCTGCCCAAAATTCCCGAGGTCGTGGCCAATGCCCGTCTCACCTGGGACCAGCCCATCAGCAACGGCAATCTGGAGGGCAACCTGGTCACCAGCATTACCTGGGCGCATCGTGGCGAGTACTATAATCGGGTGTTCAACTCGGATCGCGATATTGTTGAATCCTACAATCTGGCCCACCTGAATTTCCGTTACTTCCCGCAGGACAGCGCCTGGGACTTCGAGCTGAATATCCAGAACCTGTTCGATAGCGATGAGGTAAGCTCGGTGCACACCGACGACTTCTTTCAGGGTGTGACCAGCTTCCAGCTTCTGCCGCCCCGCGTGATCACCCTGGGGGCGCGGTATCAGTTCTAGGGGCTGGAACGCCGTGGCTGGCAGTGATTGCATCGAGGACATGACGATGGACAGAGACAGAATTTCGCGCCGGCGTTTGCTCCAGGCGGGCACAGGGGCAATCGTCGCCGGCGGATTCGCACCAGCCTTTGTCCGTGCTGCAGCTGGCCGCGGCAGCGGCCGGCCGGCAGCTGTTTCCGGCTCGCAGGTCGGTGACGTGCGCGGCGACAGCGCGGTGCTGTGGTCACGCACCGACCGCGATGCGCGCATGCAGGTGCGCTGGGCAACCGACCCGGGGATGGCAAACCCGACCAGTACGCCATGGGTGCACGCCCTCACGGAGTCCGACTATACCGCAAAGCTGTTACTCGACGGTCTGCCGGCCAACTCCCGTATCTACTACGAGCTTGACTTTACCGACCTGGCCGACCTGCGCACCCGGAGTGAGCCCATTACTGGCAGTTTCACGACCCCGCCTGATGGCAATCGGGACCTGCGCTTCGTCTGGTCCGGCGACACCGCCGGCCAGGGCTGGGGTATCAATCCAGATTTCGGTGGTATGCGCATCTACGACACGATGCGCAAGCTGCAACCCGACTTCTTTATCCACTGTGGCGATACCGTCTACAGCGACAACCCCATGGTTGAGTCGGTAACCCTGGACGATGGCCGCGTCTGGCGCAATCTGGTGACGCCGGAGAAGGCCAAAGTTGCCGAGACCCTGGACGAATTTCGCGGCCAGTTCCGCTACAACCTGCTGGACGAACCGCTGCGCCGCTTCAACGCGGAAGTACCGATGTACGCGCAGTGGGACGACCACGAGGTTACCAATAACTGGTTCTGGGAAATGCGTCGTGACGACGACAAACGCTACCGTGAAGGATCGGTGGCACGCATGGCAGCCAGGGCAATCCGCGCTTTCCAGGAGTATATGCCGGTGCGCCAACACCCCCTGAGCCCAGAGCGTATCTACGACAATTTCAGCTACGGCCCGCTGTTGGAAGTGTTCCGTATCGACCTGCGCTCCTACCGCGGCCCCAACAGCGACGAGCAGCCGCTGGAGCTGACAACCGACTTCCGCATCCTCGGCGAGGCTCAGCTCAAGTGGCTGCGTCAGTCGCTGCAGGCATCAACCGCAACCTGGAAAATCATTGCCTCCGATATGCCGCTGGGACTGGTGATCTACGATGACTGGACCACGCGCAGTGGCGCCGAAGCCATCGCTCTGCGTGATGGCGCGCCCGCAGGGCGGGAGCTTGAAATCGCGGAGCTGCTGACCTTCATCCGCGACCAGGAGATCAACAATGTGGTCTGGCTGACAGCGGACGTACACTACACAGCCGCCCACTACTACGATCCGGCCAAGGCGCAGTACCCACACTTTGCGCCATTCTGGGAGTTCGTGAGCGGGCCGCTGAACGCCGGCACCTACGGCCCCAACCGGCTGGACAACAGCTTCGGGCCCCAGCTCGTCTACCAGCGTGCACCAGAGGATGGGAGGGTGAACCTGTCGCCGCTGGACGGCATGCAGTTTTTCGGCCAGGTCGATATTGACGGCGAATCCGGCGACCTGACCGTAGCCCTGAAAGACATCGAGGGCGCCGTACTGTTCTCACAGCGCCTCGAACCGACTAGCGCACCGAGCGCAGGAACTGCAGGTGGTTCTCATACTGCCACAGCAGGTCGTGCATGATCTGCTCCCGCGTCCAGCCCATAACATCGTAGTCCTGGCCGCCGTGAAACAGGTGAACCTCCGCCCGATAATAAGTGTCGCCGTCGCCCAGACCTTTCGGCGCAGTGTCTGCGGCGGCTTCCAATGGCTTGATGTGAGCCCGACAGCGGACTTCGTAAGTGAAATCCACCGTGTCACCATGGCGGACCTCAAGCCGCACGGCCCCCTCTTCGGCAATCGCATTCTCCACCTGCGCCGCCACGTCGTGCAGCTGCAGCTCTGCGGCAAAGGCCCTAAAGGCCGGCAGAACCAGGTCACGCTGAAAGGCATGAACACTGGTATCGCCCGGATGTCGCAACAGGTTGGCGAGACGCTCGCGCCAATCTCCCGGTGACGTCACCAGGGGTGTTACCGTCTGTATATCGCGGCGGTTGGCGTCCAGGCGCAGGGCCCGCCCCAGCCCCCAGATTGCGCCCAGCAGGGCCAGGGAAAAGGGTAGCGCGGTGACAATGGCCGCGGTCTGCAGTGCCGCCAGACCGCCTGCGAACAGCAGCACAATCGAGGTGGCACCAATCACACCCACCCAATACAGACGCTGTAATGGGGGGGTATCGTCCCGGCCGCCCGCGGAGAGCATGTTAAGCACCATCGCACCACTGTCCGCCGAGGTGACAAAGAACACCACCACCATCAACAGGGCCACGCCGGACAGCACCGTCGACAGGGGGAGATACTCAAAAAAGCGGAACAGGGCGATAGCCTGGTTGTCACTCACGGCGGCGCCGAGTCCGTTCTGGTTGCCGTGCAGGATCAGTTCAATGGCGCTGTTGCCAAAAATGCCCATCCACAGCAGGGTAAAACCGCAGGGCACAATCATGGCCCCGAGGACAAATTCGCGAATGGTTCGCCCGCGGGAAATGCGCGCGATGAACAGGCCGACAAAGGGCGCCCAACTGAGCCACCAGCCCCAGTAGAAGATCGTCCATCCACCGAGCCAATCCGTCGGGTCGTAGGCGTAGAGGTTGAAGGTCTTTGTTACAAGTTCAGCGAGATAGGCGCCAAAGTTTTCGATCGTCGCCTGCAGTACGATCACAGTTGGGCCGGCAATCAACACGATCGCAAGGAGGAGGATGGCCAAACCCAGATTGAACTCAGAAAGGCGCTTGATACCTGTGTCCAGGCCCAGGACAACGGACACTCCCGCCAGGCCCAGGGTCAGCAGTATCAGCACGACCTGGATTCCAGGGGAGATCGCAACACCAAACAGGTAAGACAACCCTGTATTGATCTGCAGTACGCCGAAGCCGAGACTGGTCGCTATGCCGCAGGTGGTACACACAATTGCGAACACGTCGATAGTTGCCCCGGCGCGGCCGTAGATTCGCTCACCGATCAGCGGGTAAAAGGCTGAGCGCATGGTCAACGGCAAGTCGTGGCGATAGGCAAAGTACGCCAGTATCAGCGCCACAATGGCGTAGATTCCCCAGGCATGCAGTCCCCAGTGGAAGAAGGTCAGATTCATGGCCTCACGAGCCGCCGGTACGGTTCCCCCCGCGCCCTGGGGCGGCGTGAGAAAGTGCATCACCGGCTCCGCAACGCCGAAGAACATCAACCCAATCCCCATGCCCGCAGCAAACAGCATCGCAATCCACGATGAATAGGCGTAGGCGGGCTCGGCGTGGTCCGGCCCCAGTTTGATATCGCCAAAACGCGAGAGGCTGAAAATGCCGACACTGACCAGGATGATGGCGACCACAAGTACGTAGTACCAGCTCGCATACAGGACAATGGCGTCCTGCAGCGTCTGAAAAACACGCTCACTGAGCTTTGGTTTCAAGCCCGCGAATACTACCAGAGCAAACAAAACCGCACTGGCTGGCCAGAAAACGGCCTTGTCCACCAAAAATCCAGGTGTCGCGCGGACACTGCCTTTCACATTCAAACAGTCACCTCCAGAGCCGCCACTTGCGGCACATAAGGGCATAAATCGCCGGCCAAAAAGTCACGCTATTCGGCAGTCAGAATCGAAAAATAATTAGAGGGCTATAGGTAACTTTGCCCAGTTTGAGGTTGAAATGATAGGGACACCCCTGTACTAATACCACTAATTATCTTTTATTATTCTGTATTTGAGCCAAAAAGTGCCCATTTATCGCCATTTTCTACTTTTAAATCAAAAGGATCCGACCCTTCGGCGAGCCAAATACGAACAAATATTAGTTTGGCTCAAAATTATTAGTGCCCAATGCGTCTAGCCACCGCATGCGAAGCTTCAACAAAAAGCGCGGCAGCCAATTTCAAGCAACCAGGGGAAAAACATGTCCAGCAGCACAACACTTCGCCAACGCAGCAGACTCTATAGCGCCGTCGTCACCGCTGTTGCAGGCTCGGCAATCGCCTCAGTGGGCCACGCACAGGGGCTCGAAGAGGTGCTCGTCACCGCCACCAAGCGCGTAGCCAGCACACAGGACATACCGGTAGCGGTACAGGCGCTGGGAGAAAACTCTCTCAACAACATGGGCATAGCCAACTTCAATGACTACCTCATCCAGCTGCCCGGCGTGACCGCCGGCGGCAGTGGCCCAGGGCAAAACACGATCTATATCCGCGGCGTTGCTTCAACAACGCCCAACCTCACCACCGCCGGCGTTGCCGGTCTGGCACCCAACGTAGCCCTGTATCTGGACGACCAACCCCTGTCCCAACCAGGACGCAACCTCGACGTCTATGCGGCGGACCTCAACCGTGTGGAGGTATTGGCGGGCCCCCAGGGGACTCTCTTTGGCAGCAGCTCCCAGGCTGGCACGGTCCGCCTGATCACCAACAAGCCCGACCCCAGCGGGACCTATGGGAGCGTCAAACTGGGCACCGCCTTCACCAAAAGCGGCGACATGAGCAGCAACGCTACCGGCATGTTCAACCTGCCGGTCACCGATACCCTCACCCTCCGCGGCGTTGTCTATGTTGACCGCATGGGCGGCTATATCGACAACGTAGCTGGCAGCCGCGACGCCAGCGAAAGCGCCAGGTTTCGGCCCGAAGGCACGCCCCGCTCCAATGGCGTACCGGTAAATGCCCAACGTGCCGGATTCCAATCAACCGCAGATTTGAGCGATGTAGAGTTTCTCACCGCGGACAATGCCACCAAAACCGCCAAGAACATCAATGACACCGTGTACAACGGCTTCCGTCTCAGCGGCCTGTACGATATCAACGACCGCTGGAGTCTGCAGGTCAGCCACATGCAACAATCGCTGGATTCGGACGGGGTGTTTTTCTCTGACCCGGATCTCGGCGACTACGAGATCAACCGCTTTCACGACGACAACATCGACGACAGTTTCGACAATACCAGCTGGACTCTGGACGGGCGCATCGGCCAACTGGAGGCCGTCTATACAGGTGCCTTCACCAACCGCGAAACCAACCAGACAGTCGACTACACGGACTATCTGTTCGTCGGCCAGTATCTGCCCTACTACATCTGCGATGGCTCAGTGTCTTACCCGGGCAGCGCAGCGCCCTCGGGCACCTGCCAACCACCGGACCTGTTCGTGAAGTCGGTCACAAAAACCGAGGTAATCACGCATGAGATTCGCTTCAACACTCCGGTAGAAAACCGGCTGCGCGCAACATTCGGCGGCTTCTATAGCGACCTGCAACTGGACGAGCGCAACGACTTCACCTATCCAGGTTCGACTCGCATAGATGGATTCGGTGTGCAAACCGGTTTTTCGCCCAACTTCCCTTTCACTACCGGGTTCACGTCGGACCCGGGCCCATTTCCAGACGGTGTGATCTTCCGTAACGACATTCGGCGCACCGACCAGCAATACGGCGCTTTTGGTGAAGCGACCTTTGACTTCAACGAACAGTTTGCCCTGACTCTGGGCGCTCGCTGGTATGACATCGAGGTGGATTTCGAAGGCAGCGCCAACTCCTCTTTCTGCAACCTGTTCCAGCCCGACGTCAACGCGTTCGGTACCGACATCAGCGACCTCTACAATGGCGATGGCGAGATCACCTTCCGCGGCTCCTGCGATCCCGCGGACCATATCACGTATACCCTGGACACCATCGATCAGGCACCGGCCCAGGTAGCAGCGGCCCTCCTTGGCGCCCCCGACAAGGCCCAAACCGATGGCGTCATCGGCAAAATCAGCCTGGCCTGGACGCCCAGCATGGACCAGCTCTGGTACCTCACCTGGTCGGAGGGGTTCCGCGCCGGCCTGCTCAACCGGCCCGGCGGCGCCCAGGGCCCCGGCGGCTTTACAGTGCCCTTCGCACTGGACACCGACGATGTCACCAACTGGGAACTGGGCTGGAAACTGGACCTGCTGGACAACACACTCAGGCTTAATGGCAGCCTGTTCTTCGTCGACATTGAGCGCCTGCAGACCACTATTTTCGATCCCAGCATCGCCAACCTGTTCTTCTCCGACAATGCGGCAGATGCCGAGGTCAGGGGCCTGGAGGGGATTATCACCTGGGCACCGGCCGCCGCACCCGGCCTGACGGTCACCGGGTCGTTCTCCTTCCTAGACACAGAGATTACCGAAGTGCTGACCCCCACGGACGACGTCCGCAAGGGCGACGAGCTGGCCTTCGCACCGGAATTCCAGGGCAACCTGCGAGCGCGCTACGAATGGGAGCTCAGCTCCGGCTACCGGGCGCATCTGATGCCCCACGTCGCTTACTCGGAGTCATCCTACAGTGACATCATCACCATCAACCGGGTCGAACTCGATAGCTGGGTTCTGGTTGGCTTCACCGCCGGTATCAGCACGCTGGACTGGACCGCCGAGCTGTATGTCGACAACCTGTTTGATGAGCAGGCAGAGCTGGCCAACAACTTCGTCTACGATCGGGAGCGTGTGACCCTCGCGCGGCCCAGGACTGCGGGTATCAGACTCAGCTACGACTTCTGATATGGGCGCAGACGCTGGCGCAGCAGATCTGGCGCCCATCCAGAAAAAAATCATGGCGCAGGGTTTCTCCCCGGCTCTCGAAGACCTGGCTGCAGTGCTGGCTGCAGAACCGGACAACACCGAGGCGCTGTACATGGCCGCGGTCTGTCATCGCTACCTTGGGCAGTTCGAACAGGCGGCCGCAACGCTTGGCCAACTGAAACGCCTGGCCCCGGACTTTGGCCGCGCCCATCAGGAGGAAGGGCACCTCTACCGGGCCCAAGGCCGGGACCAAGAGGCGCTACTCGCGTACAGCCGCGCCTGCCAGGCCAACCCCGCACTGGAGGCAAGCTACCGGGCACAGCTGGACCTTCTGCGGCGGCACGGAGCTCACGACGAGCAGCTACAGCAGGTGCAAGCGCAGCTGGACCATTTTTTGCGCCTGCCAAAGCCCGTCGTCGCAGCAACGGACCTGATCGCACAGGGCAAACTGGTGCGGGCCGAGGAGATTTGTCGCGCCTTTCTGCAAAAGGTGCCCCATCACGTGGAAGCCATGCGCCTGCTGGCGGAAGTTGGCTCACGTCTTGGAGCGCTTGAAGAGGCAGAATTTCTGCTGGAAAGTGCGGTGGCATTCGCTCCTGACAACGTCCAGGTCAAGATTGACTACATCCGCACACTGCGCAAGCGGCAGAAGTTTTCCGCGGCGTTCGCAGAGGCCCAGCGCCTGCTGGCGATGGCTCCCGATAACCCCCAATTCCAATCACTCTATGCGATAGAGTGCATGCAGACCGGGGACTACACCACAGCGCTTGCCACTTTTGAGCAAATACTGCGCAAACTGCCCGCTGACGCCGTCACCCTGACCTCCCGCGGCCATGCCCTGAAGACCTGCGGCCAGTTTGACGAAGCCGTTGCTTCGTATCATGCCGCCCTGGCGAGCAAGCCGCAGCACGCCGAAGCCTGGCATTCCCTCGCGAACCTGAAGACCTACCGTTTCAGCGCAGCGGACAGGGTGGCAATGGCAAACCTCGCGGCAGACAACAATCTGTCCTTCATGGATCGTGTCTATGTTGCCTTCGCTCTGGGGAAAGCCTGTGAAGACGCCGGCGAATATCGTGCATCTTTCGAGCATTATGCGCGGGGAAATCAGCTGAAGAAGAACCAGAGTCGCTACGATGCGGACAAGATGAGCGCAGAGCTCGCCGCCCAGCAAACCCTGTGCAGTGCCGATTTTTTCACCCGCAGGCAAGGCTGCGGCTACCCGGCTCCCGATCCGATTTTTATTGTTGGCTTGCCGCGTGCGGGCTCGACACTGCTGGAGCAAATTCTGTCATCCCACAGCCAGATCGACGGCACGCTGGAACTGCCCAACATCCTGTCCTATGCCCAGCAGCTCAGGCGACAGCAGGATGCCTCGGGCACCGCGCCGGGCTATCCGCAAGTCCTGGCACAGCTGTCGCCGCAGACGCTCGCCGACTACGGCGAGAGGTTCATCACCGACACCCGAATCCACCGCCAGGGTGCGCCATTGTTCATCGACAAGATGCCCAACAACTTCCGTCACATAGGGCTTATCAAGCTGATTTTGCCCAACGCCAAGATCATTGACGCCCGCCGGGAGCCAATGGCCTGCTGCTTCAGCAGCTTCAAACAATTATTCGCTGAGGGTCAGGAATTCAGCTACAGCCTGCAGGATATGGGACAGTACTACCGGGACTACGTGGCACTGATGGAGCACTGGGATCAGGCACTGCCAGGGTTCGTGCTGCGGGTGCAGCACGAAGATGTGCTGGCGGACCTGGAGGGGCAGGTGGTGCGCATGCTGGCGTTCATCGGCGTTCCCTTCGAGGAGAGCTGTCTGCGCTACTACGAAACCGAGCGCGCTGTGCGCACCCCCAGCTCAGAACAGGTACGCCAGCCCCTCTACAAAGACGCCACTAACCAGTGGCAGCATTACGAGCAGTGGCTGGAACCACTGCGTCAGGCTCTGGCATCGAATCTCGAGTCAGGCAGTAACGCAACCACAACGCAGCCCTAAGCCTGAGATAAGAATCGGTAACTACACTGGTGAAAACCCGGTGGAGAACGCTCAATGAAAACTATGCTTAAAACGTGCTGTTGCGAGACATTCTCACTTGCCCTGCTGCTCACCTGCTCGCTGGCGGCCAATGCAACACAGCATGCGTCGGCAGCAACAGTGCGTGATCAATGGGAGCAAGCCAATTTCGTCGCAGCCGGTCCCGAACGCGAAGGGCAATTCATGGCTCTGATCGAAACCTGCGACTCACTACTCTTAACTCAGCCTGACAATGCCGAGGCGCTCACCTGGTGTGGCATAGTCGAATCGTCCTACGCTGGTGTTGCAGGCGGCCTTGGTGCATTAAAGCACGCCAAGGTGGCGCGCAAGCATTTCGAACGGGCCATCGGCAAAGACCAGAACACCGTGAACGGCGCGGCACTGACCAGCCTGGGTACGCTTTACGCCAAGGTTCCCGGGTGGCCAATCGGCTTCGGAGATGAAAAAAAGGCGCGCAAGTACCTGGAGAGTGGCCTGAAGGCCAATCCAAATGGGATAGACAGCAACTTCTTCATGGCCGAATTCCTGGCGGATCAGGGCGAGACCGAGGCGGCGAAACAGCACCTCAAGCGAGCACTAAAGGCACCGCCGCGCCCGGGCAGAATCATCTCTGACGAGGCGCGCAGAGCAGAAATCAACGCCTTGCTAGGCCATCTAGAGCACTTATAAGCGGCAGGTTTGCAGCGGCGCCGGTACTGGTGGAGGATCAACAACCCTGATCAACCCTCTCCGCTGATCTCGCTGAGAATCAGGTCCAGCTGATCCATCAGCTCATCGACGTCGTCGGCGTTGAGCAGTGCGTACTTCAGTGATTCTTCCAGCGGCAGCAGCTGGGCCAGGGTGTAGCCCACCTGCCAGGCGTCGTCGAAGTCGATATCAAGGCCGAGCCGGCGCACGTGGGGGTGCTGGGCCAGGCTCTCGAGAATATCCCGCAGCGGCGACCATTCCTCATCCAGGGTGGCAGCCTCGGGCATCGCCTCCAGGGACACGTCGCCCAGCACCAGGCCGTTTTTCGCCACCCGGGTGTCGCTTAGGCGGAAGCGTTCGCCGCCCTGGATGGTGACGCCCAGCAGACCGTTGGGCAGCTGGTCAAAATCGACGATGCGGGCAACGGTGCCGGTATCGCCCAGCTGCTGCTCACCGCGCCCGGGAGCGACTTCCTCGCCGCGCCGCAGCCACACCACGCCGAAGCCGGTGCTGCTTCTCATGCAATCGCGGATCAGATCCAGATAGCGCTGCTCGAAAATCTGCAGGGGCATGCGGCCGTAGGGAAGCAGCACGGCAGACAGCGGGAACAGGGGCATTTCGGTGGTTGGCATAGGTATTTCCTGTTCAATCCGGACGGCTGAGGATCTCAAGCTGCTGCAGATTCACCAGCGCAGTGTCGCGGTCGTCCCCGCAAACAGCATACTCGGCCTGAAAATCGTTGCACACCGCGGGCCTGCGGCTATCGCCGAAAAGTCCGCACAGACGATCGCGGGTGAGGTGTATACAGGTCACGCCTGCGGGCTTGCCCTGGGGCATACCGTAAAAGGATGTAGAAATGGACGGCGCCGTACAGCAGGCGCCGCAGCCGGCACGGCACTCCACTATTTGCCGCCCTCTGCCACAAGCTCACCCTCGGGACCGAGGGGCCGCATGACCAGGATCATTTTGGGCAGCAACAGCAGGGCACCGACCACCGCAGCAATCATTGCCAGCACAGTCAGCAGGCCAAAGTAGATGCTGGGGTTGAAGTTCGACAGGGTCAGCATGGAGAAGCCGATCACCACCGTGATGGTGGTGTAGTACATGGCCCGGCCAATGCTGTAGTGGCAGCGGTGCATGGTCGCCAGATAGTTGCGATCTTTGGGAAACTCATGCATGAAACGGTGCACGTAGTGGATGCAGTCATCCACGCCGATACCCACCACGATCGCGGCGATGGTGATGGTCATGATGTCCAGGGGAATGCCGGCCAGCCCCATCACCCCCAGTACCAGGCCCGCGGCAACGATATTCGGGGCCAGCGCAATAAAGGCCAGCGACAGGGAGCGGAACAGCAGCAGGAACATCGCCAGAATCGCCACGAACACGACGCCCAGGGTCAGGATCTGGGACTGGAACAGGCTCTGCAGCACGTTGTTGTAGAGCACCAGCATGCCGGTGAACTGCAGCTGCTCCGGCGCCAGCCCGGTTACCTCCACCAGCTCCGCGTGCAAACGCTCGAGGAAGGCATTGCGGCGCAGCTCCTCGCTGGTTTCCATCACCCGCACGGTGATGCGCGCCTGCTCCTTCTGTTCCGAGAAATACGGGCTCACCATCAGTTCCGCGACATCGCGCGGCAGGCTCTTCTGTACCAGCGCCAGCTCCACGCTGCCGATATCATCACCCAGCAAGTCCTTGACGACGGCGAAGGTGGTGGAGAGGGACAGAACCTTGCCCGTCTCTTCCTGCTGATCGACATGCCGGTGCGCCCGGTCGAGAATGCGCATACCCTCCAGGCTGAACCAGTAGCTGGGGGTAAAGCTTTCCTCGCCGGTGCTGAAGCTGTCGAAGTCGGCGCCGAACTCGTCCTCCCAGTCGTCGGCGGCCAGGCCATCATCGGCAAAGCCTTCGTCGGCAGCAACGTCATCGGCCTCGGCCAGGAAGGGGTCAGCCGCTGCCGGCGTCGAGGCGGCGGCAAGGTTTTCCAGCCCGGGCAGCGGCACGTCGGCATCCGGTGCCGAGAGGATGATATCCAGCGGGATGGTGCCGCCCAGGCGCGAGTCCAGCAGCTCCATGCCCTGGTAGATCTCGGTGGTTTCCTTGAAATAATCGATAAAGCGGTTTTCCACCTGCAGGCGCGAAATCCCCAGCGCGGTCAGACCGAGAATCACCGCGGTACCCACCAGAATGGTCGTGCCGAAGTGTTCCGTGGCGCGGCCAAAATAGACTGTGAGTGGCTGGTGTTCCTTTTTGTAGACGAAGGGGCGGCCCTTGGGCCACACCTCGGTCAGGCAGGGCACCAGCACAAAGGCCAGCACCAGTGCCACCACAATACCCACGGTCATCATCCAGCCGAAATCGATGACCGGCTGGATTCCCGATACCACCAGGGACATGAAAGCAACGATGGTGGTAATGCCGGTGTAGACGCAGGGCACCGCCATCAGCGCCACGGTCTGCAGCACCCGATCGTGCACGCTCCACTCGGGGTGCTGGGCATGCAGTTCGCGGTAGCGCACCACCAGGTGAATGGCGATCGCGAGACTGATGATCAGCAATACCGCGACGAAGTTGGAGGAAATCACCGTCATCCGCCAGTCCAGGAAGGCGAGCAGGCCCAGCATCACGGTAGAGGTAGCAATACAGGTCAGCAGGGGAATCACGGTCCAGCGGACGCGGCGGAAGATGATTGCCAGGACGATCAACATGACCCCGAGGATAGCGCTCCCGAACAGCATGAGATCGCTGCGGACAAAGCTCACCATGTCGGCGGTGATCATCGGCACGCCGCCGACGAAAATGTTGGCGTGGCCGCGGTAATCATCCGCGATGGCGCGCACGGCTTGAACCAGCGCGCTCTGCGCCTCCAGCGTCTGTGCCGTGTGGGCCTTGAAAGCGATGGTGACCGAATTCAGCGCGTCCGCTTCAGCCGCAGTCAGGGTGCCTTCGGCATCTTTGGCGCGCAGACGGTCGCGCTCCTGCAGCAGCTCAAAATAGCGCTCATCCCGCTGCAGATTGACCTGCACGGCGGTGAGGTCACCGTCGCGGCTGGCGAGCAATTCCGCGTAGATGGGGCTGGTGGTCAGTTCCTGCAGTGCCAGTTCCCGATCAATGTTGGCGTCGTTCAGGCTTGGCAGCGGCGCGCCGGAGGTGATGTCGGATAGACTGACCGGCGGGCTTTCCAGCAGCGGTACATCCCAGACCGTGACCACGGAGGAGACCCCGGGAAGTTCCCTCAGCTCATCCGCCATGCGCCGCAGCGGCAGCAGGGACTCGTCACTGAGCAGGGGCGCCTGCGGCTGCCAGGTGAGCAGCAGGAAATCCTCGGCGCTGTACTCCCCGGATACTTCGCGGAAAAAATCCAGGGAAGGGTCGCCCTGCAGCATCAGGGAGTCGGCGGAGGCGTCCAGTTTGAGCTTGCCGAGCTGGCTGGCACTGGCAATCAGCAGCAGCGCCACCAGGGCCAGGGAAACAAAGGGGCGCCGCAGCACCAGCGCATCATAGGTAGTAAGCAGGGGGTGTGAGACCATCAGGAATTCGCCGCTTGCAGTTCGTCGAGCAGGATCTGGTGAATGCCACCGAAACCCCCGTTGCTCATGATCACGACCCTGTCACCGGGGCGTGCCTGTTGTGTAACTTGCCGTGCCAGCTGCCTGACATCGGTGCTGAGACTCGCCGGCACCGGGCTGTCGGCAATGACTTCCTCCAGCGACCAGTTCATGCCCGCCGGCTGAAACCAGTAGACCTGATTCGCGTCGCGCACGCTCTGTGCCAGCCCCGCTCTGTGTTCACCCATACGCATGGTATTGGAGCGCGGCTCAATCAGGGCGATCAGTCGCCCCTCGGGGCCGCTTGCGCGCAGGCCCTGCAGGGTGGTGGCAATGGCCGTGGGGTGGTGGGCAAAATCGTCATAGACGCTTATGCCGCCAATCTGTCCCAGCAGCTCGAGGCGGCGCTTGACGCCGCGAAACGCGCATACGGCAGCCACCGCGTGTTCCAGCGGCACGCCTACATGACGGGCGGCCGCAATGGCTGCCAGCGCGTTCTCGGCATTGTGGCGCCCCAGGAAACCCCAGTCGACCCTGCGGCTGGCGCCCCCCGGCGCTGTCACCGTAAAACTGGCAGCGTCAGGCGCCAGCAGTTCTCCGGCCCAGTCCGCTGCCGCATCGATGGCAAAAGTTTGCGTCGGCGTCCAGCAGCCCATGGCCAGAACTTCGTCGATAGCGGCCACGCCCCGGGGATGAACCACCAGCCCTTCCCCGGGGATGCAGCGCATAAGGTGGTGAAACTGACGCTGGATCGAGGCCAGATCGGGGAAAATGTCCGCGTGGTCGAACTCGAGGTTATTGACGATAACCGTGCGTGGCCGGTAGTGGAGGAACTTGGAGCGCTTGTCGAAGAAGGCGGTGTCGTACTCATCGGCTTCCACTACGAAAAAGTCGCTGTCGCCGCCGCGGGCCGACAGCCCGAAATTGGCGGGAACGCCGCCAATGAGGAAGCCCGGGGCCATGCCCGCATAGTCGAGGATCCACGCCAGCAGACTGCTGGTGGTGGTCTTGCCGTGGGTGCCGGCTACCGCCAGCACCCATTTGTCCCGCAGCACATTCTCCGCCAGCCACTGCGGGCCAGAGGTATAGGCAAGGCCCGCGTTCAGCATGTACTCCACCGCCGGGTTGCCACGGGTCATGGCATTGCCGACGACCACCACATCCGGCGCCGGCTGCAGGTGCTCGGCAGCATAGCCCTCGGCCAGAGCAATACCCGCCGCCTCCAGCTGGGTGCTCATGGGCGGGTAGACATTGGCGTCAGAGCCGGTCACCCGATAACCGAGCTCCCGGGCCAACAGGGCAATGCCGCCCATGAAGGTTCCGCAGATTCCCAGAATGTGTATATGGCCGCTCAAGTTCCACTCCCCACTATGAAGGCCGGGAGTTTAGCACGCAGGCCCCGGAAGCAGCAGCAAGAGCCAGCAAAACTGCCGGTTGCGGTCTACAAGGCGCGCACTTTGACGTATCATTGAACGCTAATGCATTGCCACTGCGCCCAGCCACCCGAGCCTGGGCCCGATACGGAATTTTTATGCCAGCCAAGAATGCCTTCTATGCCCAATCCGGCGGCGTGACCGCGGTCATCAATGCCTCTGCCTGCGGCGTCATCGAAACCGCCCGCGCGCACCGCGGCAAGATCGGCAAGATCTACGCCGGCCGCAACGGCATCATCGGCGCTCTGCGCGAGGACCTCATCGATACCAGCAAGGAGAGCAAGGCGGCCATTCACGGTCTGCTCACCACCCCGGCCGGCGCCTTCGGTTCCTGCCGGCACAAACTCAAGAGCCTGGAGGAAAACCGGGCGGAATACGAACGCCTGATCGAGGTGTTCAGGGCCCACAACATCGGCTACTTCTTCTACAACGGCGGCGGCGACTCCGCCGACACCTGCCTGAAGGTGTCCCAGCTCAGCGAGTCCATGGGCTATCCGCTGCAAGCCATTCACATCCCCAAGACCATCGACAACGACCTGCCTCTGACCGACACCTGCCCCGGCTTTGGCTCCGTTGCCAAGTATGTGGCCATCTCCACCCGCGAGGCCGCTCTGGACGTGGCCTCCATGTGCGAAACCTCAACCAAGGTGTTCATCCTGGAAGTGATGGGCCGCCACGCGGGCTGGATTGCGGCGGCGGCAGGCTTGGCCGCCGAGCAGGAAGGCGATGCGCCGCACATTATTCTGTTTCCAGAGGTCGCTTTCGACCGCAAGCGGTTCCTGGCCCGGGTCAAGCGTACCGTCAAACGCTACGGCCACTGCGTCATTGTGGCGTCCGAGGGTACCCAGGACGCTGAAGGGCGATTCCTGTCCGAGTCTGGCCTGACCGATGCCTTCGGTCACAGCCAACTGGGCGGCCTGGCCCCGGCGCTCGCCGATATGGTGAAGGGCGAGCTCGGCTACAAAAACCACTGGGCGGTGGCCGACTATCTGCAGCGTTCGGCGCGGCACATCGCGTCGCAGACGGACGTGGACCAGGCCTATGCGGTCGGCAAAGCCGCGGTGGAATTCGCCCTGCAAGGCAAGACCGCAATCATGCCCGCTATCCAGCGCGGCAAGGGCAAGCGCTACAGCTGGGACATCGGCGAGGCGCCGCTGCAGGAGGTGGCCAACCGGGAGCGGAAAATGCCCAGGGACTTCATCAGCCGGGACGGCTTCGCCATCACCGAAAAGGCCCGCGACTACCTCGCGCCGCTGATTGCTGGCGAGGCCTATCCGCAGTACCGCAACGGCCTGCCCGTGTATACGCGGCTGAAGCTGGTGGCGGTGCCGCGCAAGTTGAAGACAACGTTCAAGGTTTGAGCAGAGCCTGCTATACTCCGCAGCCCCAAACAGCAACCCTCATTACAGGAAAATCCATGAGCCTGAACCTTGTGCCTGCCGGGAAGAACATTCCGGACGAAATCAACGTCATCATCGAAGTCCCTGCCCACTCTGACCCGGTCAAGTACGAGGTGGACCACGACAGCGGCGCCATCACCGTCGACCGCTTCATGACCGCAGCCATGTTCTATCCCTGCAACTACGGCTACATCCCCAACACCCTGGCCGACGACGGCGACCCGTTGGACGTGCTGGTGCACACGCCCCACACCGTGATCAGTGGCTGCGTCATTCCCTGCCGCCCAGTGGGTATTCTGCACATGTCCGACGAGGGCGGCGGCGACGCCAAGCTGATCGCGGTGCCCACGGACAAGCTGAGCAAGGCCTACAAGGACGTCAAGGAAGCCACCGACCTGCCGCCCCTGCTGATCCAGCAGATCAAGCACTTCTTTGAACACTACAAGGATCTGGAAGAAGGCAAGTGGGTCAAGATCGAAGGCTGGGGCACTGCCGACGAGGCCCGCCACGCCATTGTCGAAGCGGTGCGCAACTTCGACGAAACCTCGATGATCGAGCGCTAGACCCTATCCGCCGCCGGGCACCAGTCCGGCGGCACCTCCACATACTGCGCCAGCAGTTCCGGCAACCGGGCCTCCAGCTCCGGTCGCAACAGCAGCGGCTCGTCGCCGCAATCCCAACACCGTCGCAGCACGTCCACAGTCACCCTGCCGGCGCAGCCCAGGGCTATGGGCGCGTAGCTCAGATGCCAGCGCTCGGGTGCCACCCCGCCCCGATCAATGCCGTAGGGTCGGTAAAAGCCCTGCGAGCGCCCGGCCGCCATCCGCGCATCCAGCCAGCAGTGCAGGGGATCGAAGGGCCCCCCCGGCGCAACCTCCTGGGGAATCAGCTGCGGCGCACTATCCGCGGGCACTGCTGCGGCGTCGAAGACATCGAGATCCGTGCCCCAATGGTGCCGCGAGGTTCCGGGCAGTGCCGAGAAGCGCATGATCGCGCGAATGCGCTCGCCCGCCGGCAGCTCCAGGACCGACACGGGATTGCCGGCATCATCGTGCACCGGGCGCTCTCCCGCAGCCTTGCCATTCCAGATCAGACACTGGCGCTCGTAGGAGCGGTAGCTGCTGGCAATCGCCAGCTGGAAACCGGCGTCTGCGGCCTCTGCCTGCAGGCGCACAAAGGCTGCCGCTGCCTCGGCATGCAGCCGGTGCCCCCCCGCCAGCGCCAGCAGATGGGCGTCATCCCGGCCGGTGAGCTGGTTGAGAGTCAGCATGGGGCATCTCCCATGTTCATGCAGGGTCCAGACTGTACGGCAGCGGCTGTTCGAGGGTAAGCCCCGCGGGTGACACGGCGGCGCGCCAGGCCAGCACCTCCACCCCCGCCGCCTGGGCCGAAGCCAGCGCCTCCCGGTACGCCGGGTCTATTGCCCCCGCCGCGCTCACCCGCGTGATACCCGCATGCAATACGCAGAAGAACAGCACACTGCGGGTCTGCGCATCCAGCACCTGCTGCAGTTCCAGCAGGTGCTTGCGCCCGCGCTCGCTGACCGCATCCGGGAACAGGCCCTGGCCGCCGTCAGCGCACAGCGTCACTGATTTCACCTCGACAAAAACCCGGCCCGCAGGGCCGGAGAGCAGGAGGTCGGCGCGACTGTTGTTACCGTACTTCACTTCGCCGCGCAGGTGCGGGTAGCCGCTGAAACCGGGAATGCGCCCCGCCTCAAAGGCTTCCATTGCCACCTTGTTGGCCAGGGCCGAGTGAATACAGGCCATCCCGCGGGCGGTGGCCACCAGTTCCCAGGTGTGCGGGTACTTGCGTTTCGGATCGCCGGACTGCGACAGCCAGACGGCGGCGCCCTCCTCGATGCAGCCGGTCATGGCGCCGGTATTGGGGCAGTGTACGGTGAGCACTTCGCCCCCGGGCAGCTCCACATCCGCCAGAAACCGCTTGTAGCGCCGCAGCAGACGCCCCTCCAGCAGCGGCCGGAACTGCATCAGACCAGCACCCGGGCCAGCCGCGTGACCGCCTCTTCCAGCCGCTCCATGCTGGTCGCGTAGGAAAAGCGTATGTGCTCGTTGGCGCGCAGGTGGCCAAAGTCAATGCCGGGCGTGAGCGCCACGCCGTGCTCCTCCAGCAGGCGCCAGCAGAGCGCCTGGCTGTCGTCAGTAAAGCGGGAAGCGTCGGCGTATATATAGAAAGCACCGTCTGGCCGGCAGGGAATCTTGAGGCCCAGGTTCTCCAGCGCCGGCAGCAGGAAGTCCCGCCGCTGACGGAAGGTGTCGCGGCGCTGGTCGAGGATGCCGCGGGTGCCCGGTTCGAAACAGGCCAGGGCCGCGTGCTGGGCCATGGTGGACATGGAAATGAACAGATTCTGGGCCAGCTTTTCCAGGCCCGCGATTGCACCCTCAGGCGCCACCAACCAGCCCAGGCGCCAGCCGGTCATGCCGAAGTACTTGGAGAAGCTGTTGACCACGAAGGCCTGTGGATCCACCTCCAGCACCGAGGGTGTCGGGCCGTCATAGCCCAGGCCATGGTAAATCTCGTCGACAATCAGGTTACCGCCGCGGGCGCGCACGGCGGCTGCCAGCGACGCCAGCTCCGTCAGGCTGAGAGAGGTGCCCGTGGGGTTTGCCGGCGACGCGACCATAGCCCCTACCGTGTTCGGGCGCCAATGTGCGGCAACGAGTTCATCAGTAAGCTGGAACCGGGTGCTGGCGTCCACCGGTACCAGCTGGCCACGGCCCTCAACCAGGCGCATGAAATGGCGGTTACAGGGGTAGCCAGGATCCGTCAGCAGCATGCCGTCACCGGGATTCAGGAGCAGGCCGCACAGCAACAGCAGGGCCCCGGAGGCGCCC
>JBLRXF010000002.1:0-29367 GCA_047920875.1 Haliea sp.
CCCAGCAATCAACAGCGGCAAAGTCTTTGTACTCGCCGTCGTTGTAGGCGTAGGCGACGCTGAGGCTCAGGCCCTTGAGCGGCTGCCAGATGGCGTCGATTTCGCCGCCCTGGGTCTTGGCGACGCCGGCATTCTGCAGGGCGAAGCCCGTGCCCTGGAAGGAGACCGTCTGCAGATCTTCGGTCTCGGTGCGGTGCAGGGCCACGTTCACCCGCAATGCCTGCTCGGGAAATTCGGCCTTCATGCCGACTTCGAAGGAATCCGAGGTCTCAGCGTCAAAGGCGACGGGCAGAATGGCGGCGATGCGATCGGTATTGATGCCTCCCGCCTTGTAGCCGGTGCCGTAGGAGGCGTACAACATGATGTCGTCACTGGCGAACCAGCTCAGCTTTACAGTGCCGGTGAACTGGTCGTCATCAATCTTTTCGTCCACATCCGCACGGGGTGCCAGCGGCGGGAACAGCCAGAATCCCCAGCCGGGGGACACAAAGTCCAGCACTGCGGAGGCGTCCTCGGTGAACACGTTCACCATATCCTTGTCTTCCTTGGTCCAGCGGCCGCCAGCGGTAAGCACAAGGTTATCGCTCAGGTTGTAGTCGAACTGGCCGAACAGGGCCCAGGTCTGGTGCTCCTGGCTGGCCACGTTGCGGGAGCCGGTGCCGGCGGGGAAGGCGATCGCGGGGAAGAGGGGCGCGGGCACGCCCACGAGGACGCCGGTATCAGCGCCAACCAGCGTGTCGACCACGGAATCCAGCTCTTGCTGGAAATAGTAGGCTCCTGCTACCCAGGTAAAGTTCTCGGTCTCGTTGCTCAGGCGCAATTCCTGCGAGAACTGCTCCTGTTCGGCATCGTTCCTGCGGATCAGGGCGTCGATATCGTAGAAGTCCACGTCTGCATTGTCGTAGGACTCGAAGGTACGGAAAGCGGTGATACTGGTAACCAGGAAATTCTCGGCCTGCCAGTCCAACTGCACGGAAATGCCCTGGTCTTCATTGCGCGATTCGGGAAGGAAATTCGCCGCCACAGCGCCGCGGAAAAAATCGTCCTGGTCTATGACCGTGCCGCCCAGACCGAGCACCCGCTGGTCGGAACCGGTTTTGACCGGTGATCCGGGCGCCAGATCCTGCGCCACCAGGTTGTTCTTGTAGTTGCCGGCGGCGCAGCAGATCTCGTCGACTTCCGACCGGTCCGCTATCACCAGCACCGAGAGCTGCTCGTTGGGGGTATACAGCCCCTGCAGGCGAACACCCCAGCGATCGCGATCGTCGATCAGGTCCTTGCCCAGACCCACGACATCCATGTAGCCGTCGCGCTCCTGGTAAAAACCGGTCAGACGCAGGGCAAGTTCGTTGTCGATGGCGGAAAAAGACTTTGCGCCCTGCAGTGCCAGAAGGCCGAGATCACCCGCCTGGACTTCCAGATAGCCCGTGCCTTCATGGTCGGGCCTGACACTGTTCATGGACACGGCGCCCGACGGCGTGTTGCGTCCGAACAGGGTGCCCTGGGGGCCGCGCAGCACTTCCACTGAGCCAAGATCTACCAGGTTGTTGATCATGGAGCTCTGGCGGGCGCGGTAGACGCCGTCCACGTAGAGTCCAACAGATGACTCGAGACCAAAGTTCTGGCCGCTGGTGAACACCCCGCGGATGCTGAAGTTGGACGTTGTGGAGGTCTGGGTCTTGCCCACGATCAGGGCCGGGTCGTTGTTCGCCAGCTCGAACATGTCGCGCACGCCGGTTCTCTGCAGCATCTCATTGGTGAACGCGGTGACCGCAATCGGCACATCCTGCAGGCTCTGCTCCCGCTTCTGGGCGGTCACGATAACTTCTTCGAGTACCTGAGCCTGGCTCAGCGGGCTGCCGGCGATGGCCGCGGCGACGGCGGCGGCGACGACGGTAGGGTGGAAACGGGGCTTGATCATGACGCGCAACCTTGCGTGGTTATTGTCGCGCTAATTTAACACCTCTTACTTGCAGATGCCTAGCAACCTGGCAACCGGGCAGCCTAGCCGCCGTAGCACCCTCTGACGGCCTCGGTGCCCCGTTCGCGCAGTGCCTCGTATTTGTCCCAGAAGGCTGCATCGATGCCACGAAGATAGGCGTTGGTGTCATCCCGGCGGTAACGGGTGAGGTGCCGTGGCCCGCCGTTGTAGACGCCGTAGGTGGCGCGCGCCAGATCGTGGATGTCGCCCCGCACTTCGTGCTCACCGCGTTTGATCGCATAATCGACCAGATAATGGGCGAGGATCTCGTTGCCGGCGCGGGCGTTATAGCCGACGTTGTCTCGGAGTGCATCCAGATCGTAGATATTGCGCCAGACGTGCTGGTTGATCTGCATCAGTCCCACCGAACCGGCAGAGGACTGGATCGGTTTGATCTCGCCGTTGCTCTTCACGAACTGACGCCAGCAGGACTCCTGCCAGGCGGTGGCGCGTACTATATCCTCATAGAGATCGAAGTAGTCATCACCGACCTTGCCGCGTTTGCGTTCCGCGGCAATGCTTTCGTCCAGCAGCTGTTCCATTGTCCGCAGGTAGCGATCCAGATCATTCTGGGCCGGAATCCAGTGAGTCAGCAGTTTCACCAGCGACGGGCTCACAGCCGCCGCCCGGGCGGGCGCGATCAGCCAGGCAAAAGGGCCGGCCGCATCGGTGTCCTCCAGGGGTTCCAGTGCCAGCTCCGGTTCCAGCCCCAGTAGCTGCCGCAGCTGCGGATCCACCTGGGAGCTGTAGGCCAGTTCCTGCTCGGTAACCGCCGGGACCAGCATGCGCGCCATGCGCCGCAGGGTATTGCTGTCCAGGGTCAGGCCGAGATGCGGAGCGGCGGTATCCAGTGCCTGCAGCGCGTTGGCGGCACTGATGAAAGTTGCCAGCTCCAGGCTCCGTGCTCCCGGCAGGTTAAGGTCGGTACTGCGCAGCAGCGGTGCCAGGCGCGCCCAGGTCGAGAGGAACAGGCTGCGCACGGGGTCTTCCTCGCGTTCCTCCGCCGCCAGCGCATCCCGCAGCTCGTGCCTCGCCTCCAGCAGGACTTCCGTCAGGGTGGCGCGCAATTCCGGCTCTGCGGGCACCGCCAGGTCTTTCACCAGCCACGTGGCAAAGGCGTCCCAGGACTGCCAGGCCGCATCCCAGGCGGCCAGCTCTTCCGGGGTCAGGGCCGCTTCCGGTAGCGGCGCCCAGTCGGGCGGCGGTGCAGGCGCCTCCAGGGCAAAGGTTACCGTCAGCGCCTCCAGCTCGGCGCGCGCGGATTGCAGGTTCAGGGAATTGGCAACGAGTCCGGGATCTGTTTCCCCGGGAGGGAGCGCATCCTGTAACAGGGCGCGCAGATCGGCAACGGCGGGCTGGAAGTCGATGGTTACGGCACCCAGGCGAGGGTGAACCTGGTCCTTGATCCAGTTCCACGCCATTCCCGGCATGTTGCGTTGACCTGCATCGCCGCTGAGAATATTCGAGTCCGTAATCCGGAAGCTGACCCGGCCACTGTCCGGCGCCACCAGGGCTTCCTTGAAGGTCTCGATGCTGCCACTCCAGGCAAAAGGCAGCATGCAGCGCCCCCCCACCGGGGTGCCCACCTGGGCGCGCACGCGGGTGGTCAAGCGCAGCAGTCCATCTTCTGTTCCTGCCACTTGGGGGTCGCTGAGGGTCAGATGATTACAGCCCAGGTTGTCGCGGAACAGCTCCGCCTGTTGTTCCGAACCGTGGAACACCTGGCGCGACAGCGCCTCGCTGACAACCGCGTAGTCGAGGCTCACCGGCAGTTCCAGCGGCACGGCCAGCACCGGCAGCGGCAACAGCACTGTCAGCATCCAGCACAGAGGCGCGGCGATGCACTGACGATGAACAAGGCGCGGCATATCGGCTCCGGTGAGCGTGCGGTTCGGGCGCCGATCATACCCAAGAGTGTCGGCAGAGAACAGCGTCAGGCAGGCAGTGGCCTACGGGAAAAATGCCGCTTCCCGTCGGCTGCATTTTCCCTAGAACAGCCAGCCCGGTTGCAGCAGCATCACCGCGCCCAGCCCCAGCATGACCAGCCCGCTTGCAAGTTTCAGCCATCTGCCGCCGCGCTCGGACAGTTTGCGGTTGCCCAGGGCGATCACCGCCACTGCCACCATCAGCGTGTCGTCGGCGATGTAGCCGAGGATGTAGAGCCCGAGATAGCCGTAATAGGCCCCGGCCGGGAGATTCTGCTGGGTCAGGATGGCGGTGTAGAGCGCGGGAAATCCCGCGGTACAGAGCAGTTCGACAAAGTTGACGACGATGGCCAGCAGGGCGACGGCGGGGAGAGACAGGAGCAGGGTATCGCTATTGATTACCTTGCGCATCCGCCGGTAAAGGCCGGGCTTGGCAGCCTCGGGAATCGACAGCGAGGGGCCTGCTCCGGGTCTGACCGCGTCCTTGATATTGACGGCTGCGATCAGCAGTGCCAGCCCGGCAAGACCGTAGCGCAGCCATGCGGTCAAACCAATCAGCAGGAACAGATTCAGCCAGGCGGCCATGAACAGGAAGTAAACCGCACCGCTTGCCAGCACGAAAGTGCCGGCGACCAGAGCCATGCGCCGGCGGGACTGCAGTCGCACCAGCATGGACAGCAGAAACAGCAGCACCCACATGGCACAGGGGTTGAAGCCGTCCAGCAGCCCCATCGCAAGGGTGAACAGTGGCAGGCCCAGGCCGGACACGCTCAGGGGGCCAAAGAGTTCGCTCTGCACTGTGGCCGCGCTTGCGTCTCCCGCGATCAGTGCACTCAGCAGCGGGGCGGTGCTGTCCGCATCGGCGAAACCTGCGAGAACCCTGCCCTCGTAGACGAAGGTGGGCACACCGGGAGGCCAGCTGCCACTCGCCTGTGCGTGGCGGAAGAGATCTTCGCGGGCGGCTGGATCCTGGTCCACCGCGCGGTAGCGGATCTCGAGCCCAGGGTGCTGCGCGGTCAGGGTTGGCAGATAAGTCTTGGCGTCCGCGCAATGGGGGCAGTCGGAGCGCACAAACACTTCCAGCACCTGCGCCCGCCCCGGCTCCGCCGCATCGGGCGCCGCCGTAGCCGCGAACGGCAGGCCGGCGATCAGCAACAATCCCAGGATCAGTGTGAGGGCGTTGACTGCGGGCCGATAGACGAGCGCCAAGTTCACCGCACCTTCACGCCTTCCCGGCATGCTCCAGGGCGGCGATGATGGCATCCACATCAACGCTGTCCCCCGCCAGTTCATGCACGATCTGTTTTAGCTGTGACAGGGAAACCCGGCCGCGCTGGCGGGCCAGCTCTCCGGCCACGTCATCGATGCCCGCCCTGCCATCCGTTGCCTCCTGCAGGGCCAGGTGCAGCCGATGCATGAATACCGCTGCGCGTGCGGTCACCGGCCCGGAGGAGCGCTTGACAAACAGGGTGTCGGCCTTCCGTCCCCAGTTCTCTTTCCAGGCGATAGTTTGTTGGTAGCGCAGGTCGCTGATTGCGCCCGAGCGCCAGAGAATATTGGCGGCATAGTATTCGGCGATGCCCTCGACGATCCAGTCCGCGTCCTTGCCGCCGTTGATGCCGGTGCCAACATGCACCAGTTCATGAATCATGCTGCTGGTGCGGTTGCCGCTGATCAGCGGCCGCTCCGAGTGCATGAACAGGGAACGGGTACCCGACAGACCGCCGCGCCACATGGGCTCGCCGGCAGTGACCACCAGCAGCCGGCGGGGAAACTCGGGGAATACGGCTGTGACATCGGGAATAGTCCAGGCGAGGAAGGCCAGCGTGTCCTGTAAACGCCCCCCTTGGCCAGCCGGCGCCGCAACGCGGATGTCCACGCCAGCAATGATGTCCTGGCGGCTGGTGATGTTGCCGATAATGAGCCAGCCTTTGGGACGGGGCAGGCGTCGGCCGGGGTCGATGATTTCGTAGTGGTTGCTGTTGCCACTGACGTTGGCGTAGGGCGCGGCAGAGGACCATCCAGCTGGCAGATCGAACTGCAGTTCGGCGCGGGCGGTGAGTCCCCTGACGACGGTGGCGGTGATCGGCGGGACCAGCTTGTCGCTGCGCAGAATGGCCCAGTCCTCGGTCAGCAGGGAGTCGTAGCGGCCGCTGGATTTCTGCTCGCTGATCACGAACTCGTAGTGCAGACTGGCCTCCGGCCCTTTCGGTTTCCAGGTGGCTGTCTCTCCGTCCAGCGTCAGGCCGGCTTCGCTGTGCAGGGCGAGGTGGCGCTCCGGGTTCAGGTGCAGGACCAGCTGCCGGGGCAGACGCTCGCCGCGCAGGCGCATCTCCACGCGTGCGACGGCACTGTCCGGACTGATTACCGCGCGGTAGAGCAGCTCGTACTCAGCAGTGTGCGCGGCTGTCGCCGTCAGGAATGACAGCAGGATCAGCAGGGTAGGCAAAGACAGACGAGAGGCCATGGTGAATCCGGATGATAGGGGTGTTTGCGCAGGATAACAGCGCCTCAGGGACAAGCCCATAGCGGTGGCAATCGCTGCGGCTAGCTCGTAGTATCTGAAGCGCGGCAGCAGAGCCGCGTCATTACAACGGATAACAGGGGATGGGAACCATGAGCGAGCAAACGACTTTCGACATCAATCAGGTCATTGCCCAGGCGAAGGCAGTGATCACCAATCCTGTGGGCTACTTCCAGACCATGCCCAAGACCGGCGGCTACGGCAATCCGGTGATCTTTGTGGCGGTGATGGGCGCGGTGACGGGGCTTATCACCGCGGTATTGTCACTGTTTGGCTCTGCGGCCGGCATGCTCGCAGGTGGGCTGGCCGCAGTGATCATCATGCCGATCTTTGCCGTCCTGGGCGCCTTTATCGGTGCCGCTATCCTGTACGTGATCTGGAAACTGATGGGTTCGGTCGAGAGCTATGAAACCGCGTTTCGCTGCCAGGCCTCAGTCGCAGCGATCTATCCCATTTCGGCGCTGCTGTCGATCGTGCCCTATATCGGCAGTATCGTGATGGTTGCCTGGGCCGCGTTCCTGATGATCGAGGCCAGCGTGTCGGTGCATGGTCGTCCGCGCAAGACGGCCCAGATCGTCTTCGGCATTCTGGCGGCGCTGATGATTCTGTCCAACATGGCCAGCGAGCGTGCCGCACGGCAGCTGGAGGCGCGAATGGAGCGCATGGGCAGTCAGTTCCAGGGCATCGAGGACATGTCCCCTGAGGAGGCGGGCCGCAAGATGGGCGAATTCTTCAAGGGACTGGAAGAGGGCGCCAACAAAAGCGCCGCCAATCAGGGCGACTAGTCGCGCTCGCGCACGCGCTGTAACTGGGAGCACAGGTCCCGGGCCCCCTCAAGCACCCGCGCAGTCGGGCGCTGAGTCAGGTCCGGGTCAACCACCAGCAGTCCGCCGTTCAATGCCCGCAGGCTCGGGTAGCGGTGCCAGTCATCCAGCCATTCTGGATGGGTGGTGCCCATGCCGCCAGCGATGATGGCATCCGGGTTGCGTGTGAGCACGGATTCCAGGTTTATCCGCGGTGCCAGGGTCGCCGCGTCGGCGAACACGTTGTCGCCGCCGCACAGGGCGATAAGCTGGCTGATCAGGTGCTCGCCGTTGATGGTCTGCAATGGCTGGTGCCAGATCTGGTAGAACACCGAGACCCGGCTGGCATCGCGGTAACGCGAAGCCAGCTCGGCAAACCCCTGTTCCAGTCGCATCGCTTCCTGCTCAGCCCTGTGCTCGCTGCCCGCGAGCTTCCCGAGCAGGCGGATGCTGGCGGGAATGTCACTGAGCTGGCGCAGCTCGCTGACGTACACCGGAATGCCCAGGCGCTCCAGCTTTTCCAGAGCACCGGCGCCGTTGCCTGAGCCCCACATCAGAATAAGGTCGGGCCGGGCGGCTGCGATCTGCTCGAGGCTGAAGGCATTGAAGGATCCGACCTGGGGCAGGCTGCGGGCTGCCTCGGGAAAGTTGCTGTAGCTGACCACGCCGACCAGGCGGTCGCCGGCACCGGCACTGTAGAGGTTTTCGACAATATGCGGTGCGAGCGCGATGATGCGCTGTGCGGGCGCCGGCAGAGTGACTGTCCGCCCAGTGAAATCCACAACGCTTACCGGCTCGGCCCGGACAGCGGCGGGCAGCAGGAGCAACAGGCACAGCAGGATGGCAGAGCCTGCGGTCACAGGCCTATAACCAGCGGCTGGCGACCGTTGGGATGCTGCTGGACCAGCACTTCCGCATGGAACAGGTCCCGGAACAGGTCAGGGGTAAGCACTTCGGCGGGCGAGCCTGTGGCCACCTGCCGGCCCCGGTCCAGCACCACCAGCCGGGTGCCCACGGCGGCAGCGAGATTGACGTCGTGCACTACCAGCAGCACCGCACAACCGCGTTGGGCAATCGCGGCGATCGCTGCGGCCAGCTGCTGCTGGTGGGCCAGGTCCAGGGCCGCGGTCGGTTCATCCAGCAACAGCAGCTTCCCGCTCATGTCGCCGTTGTCCCAGATCTGCGCGAATACCCGCGCCAGCTGCACGCGCTGGCGCTCGCCACCGGAGAGCTGGGTGTAGAGGCGATTGCGCAGGGCTTCGGTGTCGGTCGCCGCCAGGGCCTGGCGGGCGATCTCCCGGTCGGCGCGGGCGCCGGTTGCGTGGGGGGTGCGACCCAGCAGGACCACCTCCTCCACTGTGTAGGGGAAGTTCAGCAGCGACAGTTGTGGCAGGAAGGCCAGGTGCTGTGCCAGTTCACGCCGCTGCCAGCTGGCCAGGGGCCGACCACCAAATTCCAGGCTGCCCGCGCTGGCGGAAAAATCCCCCGCCAGCAGTCGCAGCAGGCTCGACTTGCCGGCGCCGTTCGGACCGATCAGCACCACCACCTCGCCCGCGGCCATATCCAACTGGATGTCCACCAGCACGGGATCGCCCCAGGGCGCGGCGCAGACCTTGTCGAGCAGCAGCACGCTCATGTCTGCATGCCGTACTGATGCCGCTGGCGCAGCAGGGAAATGAAGAAGGGCACGCCGATCAGCGCGGTGATGATGCCTACCGGCAGCTCCGTGGGTGCCAGCACTACTCTCGACAATGTGTCGGCGACCAGCAGCAGGATTGCACCGGCGAGGGCGGAAGCGGGCAGCAGGTAGCGGTGGTCGGGCCCTATCCACAGGCGCACCACATGCGGCACCACCAGGCCGACAAAGGCGATGGTGCCCACCAGGGCCACCGAGGTGCCGACCCCGACCGCAACCCAGCCGATCAGGGCCAGCTTGGTGCGGTCCACATTGATGCCCAGGTGGCGCGCTTCCGATTCCCCCAGCAGCAGGGTGTTGAGCGCCTGCGCGTAGCGGGGCAGGGCCAGCAACACTGCGCCGCTGACCACGCTGGCCAGCAGCAGCCGCGGCAAGTTCGCTCCGTCCAGGCCCCCCATCTTCCACAGGCTGATCTGGCGCAGGCGCTCATTGTCGGTAAAGAACTCCAGCAGACTGCCCACGGCGCCCGCCAGCGCGGTGATGGCAATCCCGGCCAGCAGCATGGTCGCCACCGAAGTGCCGTTTTCCGAGCTGGCCAGGCGATACACCAGCAGCACCGCAATTACACCGCCGATAAAGGCACCCACCGAGACCAGGGTCAGGCCGACAAAGCCCTGCAGCAAACCGCCGCCCAGCACGATCAGCAGCGAAGCGCCCAGGGAGGCGCCTGCGGTGACGCCGATCAGCGACGGATCTGCCAATGGGTTACGAAACAGGCCCTGCATGGCCGCCCCGCTCATCGCCAGGGTGGCGCCCATGACCGCGGCCAGCAGGACCCGTGGCAGCCGGATCTGCTGCACGATCATCGCCGCCTGGTTGCCATCAGCGCCGGCGAGCAGGGCATGCAGCACCTGCCCCGGCCCCAGGCTCACGGCGCCGTTGGCCAGCCCCGTGAGCAGCGCCAGCGGCAGCAGCGCCGCCAGCACCAACAGCAGCTTGCGGGCGCGGCGGCGACGCTGATGGATACTAGTAATCAACGCCGCGTCGGGCCTTGATGCCGTCGTTGTAGGCGTGCTTGATCTCCTTCACCTCCGAGACCGTGTCCATGATGTCCTGCAGCGCCTTGCCACCCCCGCGACCGGTGACCACCACGCTCTGTTCGCTTGGGCGGTTGGTGAGGGCGGCGAGCACCGCGTCCTCGGGCAGATAGTCGAACGCCAGCATATAGGTCAGCTCGTCCAGCACCACCAGATGGTAGGCGGGGTCAGTGAGCATGGCGCTGGCCTGTTCCCAGGTGCGCACGGCGGCGGACTGGATGTCGCGCTCCCGGTCCTGGGTGTCCCAGGTGAAGCCGGTGCCCATCTGGTAGAACTCCACCTGCGGGCACTGCTCCCGCAGGTAGATTTCCTCGCCGGACAGTTGCTCGCCCTTGATGAACTGCACCACACCGACCTTGTAGCCATAGCCGAGGGCGCGCATCACCATGCCGAAGGCCGAGCTGGACTTGCCCTTGCCATTGCCGGTGAGCAGTATTCCCACGCCGCGCTCGGTATTGGCGGCGCTGATGCTGGCATCGACGCTGGCCTTTTGTTTGGCCATGGCCTTTTTGTGGCGCTCGTTCTTGCGTTCGCTGTCGGTCATTTGGGTGAACTCCTAAAAGGAATAGCGCAGGCCGGCGTAGGCGGCCCGGGCACTGGTCCGGTAGCCGGGAATTTCTTCGTAGTTTTCATCCAGCAGGTTCTCGATGCGGCCATAGACCTCCAGGCCCGCTGCCAGGGTGTAGCGCGCGTTCAGGTCCAGCACTTCGTAGCTGTCCAGGTTGCTGCCGTCGAATTCGCGCGCATCCCTGGAGGCCCGCAGGTGCAGCCCCAATGCCAGCGGCGTGGACGGTGCCTGCCACTGCAGGCCAACATTGGCCAGGTGGCGCGGGCGATAGACCCGGTGGCCACCGGCGGCGGTCTCGGTGTCGTTGTAGGTGTAGTTGCTCTGCAATTGCAGTTGCAGGGGCAGGGGCACCTCTGCGATCAACTCCAGGCCGGAGGAATCACTGTCGCCGCTGCCCTGCAGGTAGCCGGAGAAGCCCACCAGGTCGAAGAAGATTTCGTTTTCCACGGTCTGCTCGAACAGGATGGCTTCCAGTACCAGGCCCTTGGCGCTGTACCAGGCCACGCCAATGTCCAGCCCTTTACTGCGCTCTTCCCGCAGGTTCACATCCGCGGCCGGCGGGGCGGCAAAAACGCTGCGGTTGTAGGCGATTTCATACAGGCTCGGGGCGCGGAAGCCGGTGCTCCAGGCACTTTTGAATTTGAGTTCGCTGTCGCCTACTGGCAGCAGGTAGGCGGCGCTGACCCGGTAGGAATCGTGGCTGCCGAAGTCCTCGTTGTCGTCGTAGCGCCCGCCGGCAGTGAAGTAGAGGCTGTCCCCGAGTCGTCCCTGGTACTCCAGGTAGACGCCGGTCTGGTCGCGCTCGGTGTCAAAGGTGCCGTCATCCAGCGCCTGCTCTTCGTGATCCACCCCGTACACCAGCTGCAGGGCGTCCCCGGAGGAGAAGCTGCCGAGATAGCTGACGCGGCTCAGGCTACCCTCGGTGGCAAAGCCCGGCAGGCCCTCGGTGAAGAATTCACGTTCCGTCTTGTTATGACTGTAGGCCAGCTCGTGCTGCAGCTGGTCGCCGCGAAAGCTGGCGGCCGTGCGCCAGGACTGCTGTGAGTAGCTGTCGTTGCAGCGGTTGCTGGGGGCAAAGGTGTCGGTGGTGAAGCAGCCGTCGTAGGCGCTGTCGCCTTCGACGTCACGGGCGACCAGCTCCAGGCGCAGTTGCTCGCTGATATTCCATCCGGCGCGCCCGTGTACGGTGGTATTGTCGTAGCCGTCGTCGTCCGCCGGATCGATGTCATTGGTGCGGGAATTGAAGCCGTCGCTCTGGTAGTCCGTCAGCGACAGGTTGCCGTCCACGGTGTCATTGCCGGCGCCGATATTGGCGGCGAACTGCTGGCTGCCATAGCGGCCGGCTTCCGCGCTGATATCACCGCCGAAGCCGTCACCCGGGGCCCGGGTGCTGATGTTGATAACGCCGCCCGCGTCAGCGCCGTACATCAGGCCCTGGGGGCCGCGCAGAATCTCCACGCGTTGCACGCCGCTGCTGAGCAGCTGTTCCACCCGCGGCCCGACCTGAGGCGCCGAGGTGTCGGAGATATCAATGCCGTCGACCAGGATCCGCGTCCGGTAGGCTTCCTCGCCGCGAATGCGCAGCGAGGATACCTTGCCGGGGCCACCGTTGTTGCTCACCGCAACGGACGGCTGGCTGCGCAGAATGTCCTGCAGGGAATTGAAGCCGCGTGCGCGAATGTCGGCGGCGCCAACCACCGAGATTGATGTGCCAACCTCGCGCAAGGGCATGGCAATCCTGGAGGAGCTGATCACAATCTCGTCCAGCGGGTGGTCAAGGGTGTCGGTGTTGGCCCAGGCGGGCAGGGTAGTCAGCAGCGCGACGGCGCTGGCAAGTGCGTGTGGTTTCATGTCATACCTCAATGCCAGAAAAAATGTGGCGATTGAGGGAGGGGATCCAGGGAACACAATGCGGGCATAGCATCAGGCAACCTTCAATGAAGCCCTCCGCTCCATCGTTGCTTGTGCCAGGCAGGTATCGGGCTCACAGCTGTTGCTGTTTACCGTTGCGGGGGCAGCGGTGGCATCGGCGCTAGCAACAGGACACTAGGCCTCACCACACTTCCCATTTAACCTACCCAGCCGTGTCAAGCGACACCGGCGGCAGGCACCTGGTACGGGCGCACTGTAGTGACTCGGCCTGTTGCTGTCAATTGCCCAGATTGTGTCGAAGCGTGTGTGTGCCTTACGTCGGTGGCGGTTTGCCGTAGAATGGGAGCGTTGAACACTGCTGCAGAAGCCGTTATGACCTATACCGAAGCACAATGGACCCAAGTGGCAGCGCTGCTGGGTCGGGAACCCCGCGGTCTGGAGGATATTCCGGTTCTTGATGACTGCGGCCAGCCCCGGGTGATACGGGTGGCTTCGCTGGTTGAGGGCAAACCGTTCCCCACCCTGTTCTGGTTGGTTGACCCCGCCCTCAACTACCGCATCGATCAGGAGGAAGCGCGCGGCCTGATCAAGGATTTCCAGACACTGGTCAATAGTGACCCCGCGCTGCAAGCGGCCATGCGTGTGGACCACGCAGCCCATATCCGGCTGCGTGACGGCTTTCTGGCGGCGGGTGAGCGCAGCGCTCTGCAGGCGGCAGGTTTCTCGGAAGTGCTGCGCGAGCGGGGCATTGGGGGCATTGCCGATTTCACCCGCATACGCTGTTTGCACACCTGGTACGCGGCGCATCTGGTGGTGCCCAATACCATCGGTGATCTGCTGGACCGGCACTGGGAGGCGCGCTGAGCATGCAGATACCGGATCAGGCGATTCTCGGCAGCGCCTGCGCATGGCTGGCAGAAGCGCCGGCGCCGGCAGTCTGGCTGTGTACGATCGTGGCAGCACAGGGCTCATCACCGCGTCCCCCGGGTGCCCTGCTGGCCTGCAACAGTCGCGGCGAGCAGGTGGGTTCTCTCTCTGGAGGCTGTATCGAAGAAGACCTGCTGGAGCGCCTGCAGACCGGTGCCTTGCCGGTGGCGCAGGCAGAGCTGATGGCGTACGGCGTTACTGCGGAGCAAAACGAACGTCTTGGCCTCCCCTGTGGCGGCAGGCTGCAAGTGCTGGTGCAGCGCTTGCAGACGGAGCGTGATCTGGCCTGGCTGGAGGCCGCGCTGGCGGCCATTGAGGCACGGCGCTGTCTGCGCCGCTCGGTCAGCGTGCAAACAGGCTCTACGTCAATCGTGGCCGCCGAGCATCACGCCCCGCTGGTCTTCGATGGCAGCACCCTGGAGCAGACCTTCGGCCCGCAGATGCGGCTGCTGCTGGTCGGCGCCGGTCAGCTGGGCCAGTCTGTGGCGGAGCTCGCACTGGCGATGGATTACGAGGTGCTGGTGGCGGATCCCCGCCAGCGCATGCTGGAGCAGTGGCAGGGGCCTCCGGTGCCCCTGCTGGGGGGTATGCCCGACGATGTGGTGCGCGAGCATGCCAGCGACCGCCACAGTATTGTGATCACCCTGACCCACGATCCGCGCATAGACGATATGGCGCTGATGGAAGCCCTGACCACTGACGCCTGGTATGTGGGTGCGCTCGGTTCCCGCCGCACCACGGAAAAACGCCTGCAGCGCCTGCGCCAGCTGGAGATCAGCGAAGACCGCCTGGCAGCCCTGCACGCCCCGGTGGGTCTGGATATCGGCAGCAAGACGCCGCTGGAAATTGCCGTGGCCATCATGGCCCAGCTGGTGCAGCTGCGGCGTGCGCGTTCGTGACTGTGGGCGTGCTGTTGCTGGCAGCGGGTAGCAGCCGGCGGTTTGGCAGCGACAAGCGCCTGGCGCTGCTGCCCGATGGCCGCCCTCTGCTATTGGCGGCTGTGGACACAGTGCTGCGCAGTCATCTGCCCCTGCTGGTTTGCCTGCGCCCCGGTGATGACATTCTGCGGGAGCGGCTGCTGGCTGCCGGTGTTGCGGTACTGGAATGTCCGCGCGCCAGCCGAGGCATGGGTGCAACGCTGGCAGAAGCAGTGGCGCAGTTGACAGGCTGGCAGGGTCTGTTGGTGGCATTGGGGGATATGCCGAGGATCCAGCCGGACACCTTTCGTCAGGTGGCAGCGGTTCTGTCTGACGATGTCATTGTGACGCCAACCTTTCAGGGCCAATCCGGCCATCCGGTGGGTTTTGGCCGTGGCTTTTTCCCCGCACTGGCGCGCCTGGATGGGGATGTCGGCGCCCGTGACCTGGTTAGCGGGGCAGGCAGTGCCCGCCAGTGGCTGCCCCTCGCGGACCCCGGCATTCTGCGCGATGTGGATTTTCCCCTGGATTTGCAGCAGCCTTAATGGCGCCGCAAGCATTGTCTGGCTCCCCTCAGGCCGCTGTGAGTGGTATATTAGCGGGCTAATTTTTCACTGTCCGAGATCCCCATGCCTACCAATACCGACGACCTGCGCATCCAGCGAATCAATGAGCTGATCGCGCCCCAGCAACTGATTCACGATGTGGCGGTAAGCGACCACGCCGCGAGCACCGTGGCCGCTGCCCGCAACGGCATTCACCGCATTCTCGCCGGTGAGGACGATCGCCTGCTGGCCGTGGTGGGCCCCTGCTCCATCCACGATCCGGCGGCGGCACGGGATTATGGTCGACGCCTGAAAGTGGTAGCCGATGCGCTGGCGGATGACGTGCTGGTGGTCATGCGTGTCTATTTTGAAAAGCCCCGCACCACCGTGGGCTGGAAAGGGCTGATCAACGACCCGGACCTGAACAACACCTTCCAGATCAACAAGGGCCTGCACCTGGCCCGGCAGCTGCTCTCAGACCTGGCCGATATGGGCCTGCCGGCGGGCACCGAATACCTGGACCTGATCAGCCCGCAGTATGTGGCGGATCTGATTGCCTGGGGCGCCATTGGCGCGCGCACCACCGAGAGCCAGACCCACCGCGAACTGGCCTCCGGCCTGTCCTGTCCGGTCGGATTCAAGAACGCCACCGACGGGGATATTCAGGTAGCCATCGACGCCATCAAGTCCGCGTCCCAGCCCCATCACTTTCTGTCAGTCACCAAGCACGGCCACTCGGCGATTTTCCAGACCACCGGCAACGAGGACTGCCACATTATTTTGCGCGGTGGCAAGCATCCCAACTACGACATGTTCTCGGTGGACGATGCCGGTGCCATGCTGGCGAAGGCCGGCTTGCCGGCGCGCATCATGGTCGATGCCAGCCACGCCAACAGCCGCAAGATCCCGGCCCGCCAACGTGACGTGATCCGCGATATCGGCAACCAGGTTGCGCGCGGCAGCCGCAGCGTGTTCGGCATCATGATCGAGAGCAATCTGGTTGAAGGGCGTCAGGACGTGGTGGCAGGGCAGTCCCTGACCTATGGCCAGAGTATCACCGACCCTTGCATCAACTGGGACGATACCGAAGTCCTGCTTGGGGAGCTCGCTGCCGCCGTGCGCGCGCGGCGCGAGGCTGCGGCTGTCTAAGCTGGTTAAAAGTCCGCGGAGGCTAAACGATGCGCTATTGGTGGCTGGTATTGCTGGTTGTGACCCTTGTCGGATGTGGCGCTGACAGGCGCCAGGACGTCAGTCCGAGCCTGCCGGATATTGCCAGTCATACCAGTGGCATGCAGCACCTGCCGGGTTTTCACGACCTCTACTGGGATGACCAGCGCGGCCGGCTGTATCTGGAAATTGCCGAGCCTGAGCAGCCGTTCATTTATGTCAGCAGCCTGTCCCGCGGCGTCGGCTCCAACGATCTGGGCCTGGATCGCGGTCAGCTGGGCAGTACTCACCTGGCGCGATTTACCCGCGTCGGCGACAAGGTGCTGCTGCTGGCGGACAACCCTGCCTTTACTGCCAACACCGACAACAGCGATGAACGTTTGACGGTGGACGAGGCCTTTGCCCGCTCTGTCCTTGCCGGTTTCACGCTGGTGGCGGCAAGCGGTCAGCGTTTGCTGGTGGATGGCACCGACTATTTTCTTGAGGACGTGCACGGCGTAGCCCGGCGGCTCAAGGATACGGGGCAGGGCGATTACCGGCCCGATCCGAATCGGTCTGCCATCTTTGTTCCTCGTACCCGGTCTTTTCCGGACAACACCGAAGTGGATGCCTTGGTAACTCTGACGGGTGAGCCGCAGGGTGAGATTATCGGCACCGTGGTGCCCGACGCGAGGCTGGTAACGGTCCACCAGCACCACTCTTTCATTCGCTTGCCCGAACCCGGCTACCAGCCGCTGCCTTATGATCCACGTTCGGGATTTATTGACCCCGGCAACGATGCCCAGCGCTATGACTACGCGACTCCCATCGGCGAGCCGGTCAGGCAGAACTACGCCTGGCGCCATCGTCTGCAAAAAAAGGACCCTTCTGCCGAGCGCAGTGAGCCGGTGAAACCCATTGTCTATTACCTGGACCGCGGCGCCCCGGAACCGATACGCAGCGCGCTACTCGAGGGAGCCCTGTGGTGGAACGAGGCGTTTGAGGCGGCGGGATACGACAACGCCTTTCAGGTGGAAATGCTGCCCGAGGGCGCTGACCCGATGGACGTGCGCTATAACGTCATCCAGTGGGTGCACCGCTCTACCCGCGGCTGGTCCTATGGCTCCAGTGTGCGGGATCCGCGCACCCAGGAAATCATCAAGGGTCACGTCACCCTCGGCTCGCTGCGGGTGCGTCAGGACTACCTGCTGGCGGAGGGCCTGCTGGCACCCTACGGCGATGACGGTGCGGTGCCGCCTGAATTGCTGGAATTTGCCCTCGCGCGGATTCGCCAGCTGTCTGCCCACGAGATTGGACATACTTTGGGGCTGGAGCACAACTTCGCCGCCAGCGCCGATGACCGGGCCTCGGTAATGGACTATCCGCATCCCTATGTGACCCTGGACGCCAACGGCGACCCAGATCTGTCACAGGCCTATGCGGAAGGCATCGGCCTCTGGGACAAACGCGCGATTCTCTATGGCTATCAGGATTTCCCTGGCGGTGTTGATGCCGCCGCCGCCAGAGAAGAGATTATTCGCAGCACCTATGCGTCAGGCTTGCACTATGTAGCCGATGCCCATGCCCGGGGAGACGCATTCGCGGTCACCGCCGGCCCCGCCCATCCTCTCGGTAGCCTGTGGGATAACGGCGCCGATCCGGTGCTCGAATTGCAGCGCCTGCTGGAGCTGCGCAGAACGGTTCTGGCGCGTTTCTCCGCGCAGGTTATCCGCCAGGGTCGGCCGCTTGCAGAGATCGAGGATGTGCTGGTACCCATGTACCTGCTGCATCGCTACCAGCTGCAGGCAGCGGCTACGGTGATTGGTGGCCAGGAGTTCAGCTATGCGCTGCGTGGCGATGGCCAGGTGCCCACGGCGATGATTCTGCCTGCGCGACAGCGCGAGGCCATTGCGGCTCTGCTGGAGACGCTGACACCGGAAGCACTGGCGCTGCCGCCCGAGCTGGTCGCGCAGATTCCGCCGCGTCCACCGGGCTCCGGGGATTCACGGGAGCTGTTTCCGCGCCATACCGGCTATGTTTTCGACCCCCACGCCGCAGCGGCGACGGCTGCTGGCCTCAGCCTCGACATGTTGTTGAATGCTACCCGCGCCGCGCGCATGAACAACAACCAGGCCCGTTCGGCCGCCCAGCCCGGGTTCCCGGATCTGCTGGACCAGGTGCTGGCTGCCACCCTGTACGCGCCGCCGCAAGAGGGTAACGCTGGTGCCCTGCAGCGTGTGGTTGATGTCGCGACCCTGGAGCGATTGCTGCGCCTGGCCAGTGAGGCCGGGGTTCAGCCGCAGGTGCGGGCTGAAAGTCTTGATGCTCTGCTGACCCTAAAGCCCTGGCTGGAGCGGCAGGCGCCGGTCTCATCGCCAAAGTGGCGTGCGCATTATCTGTTTGCTGCAGCGCAGATTCGCCGTGTGCTGGATGATCCCACTGCACTGGAGGGCCTGGAAGGGCTGCCGGTGCCGCCCGGCTCACCGATTTGACCAGGAGTTCACATCCTCAAGCAGGCACTGCGCCGCCACTTCGACGATCCTGCCGCCGTCGCTGGCATTAGCCTGGGTAGGGTCAGAGCCGATGCGCCCATCCGGGAAGTCGCGCCGGTAACGCACGGCGTCGCTGATGGCACCGTTGGGCGCGATCTTCGGGCTCATGGGCGTGTGCTGCCGTTCCCGCTCCGGATAGGCCCAGTAGGTCACCGCGACCTCGGAGGCGGTGGCGTGGCTGCCGTGGCCCTGCGGGTAGAGCTCGCCGCACAGATCCAGCACTTTCCTGAAATCCCACCAGTCCCTGCGCTTCAGCCACAGGTCGGGCCGCGCCTCGGCTCCCCGGGGATCAAGACTGCGCCGGGCGTGGATTTCCGCAAAAGCCGCTTCGATAGTGGCAATGTTGCCGCCGTGGCCATTGAGCCAGTAGATCCTGTGGAATCCGTGCCGCAGCAGGCTGTCGGTCCAGTCAACCATGGCCGCGATCATGGTCGAGGGTCGCAGCGTAATGGTGCCGGGGAAGCCGAGGTGATGCTGGGCACAGCCTACATTGAAGGTCGGGCCTACCAGCAGGTCGTCGGGTGCAAGGCCCTCGGCATGGTTGGCGATGATTTCTGGACACAGCGCGTCAGTGCCAATAAATCCATTTGGACCGTGCTGCTCCATGGAGCCAATGGGAAGCACGATGGTCGTCGATTTTTTCAGCCAGGCCTCAATGTCCGGCCAGGTAGAAACGGGAAGTCGCATGGCATCAGCCCTGTCGCAAACACAGCAGGGTAGCAGTAGCGGCCACCGCCGGGCAATGTGATGACGCGGTCTCGTTTGTTATACCAGAGCGAATGCGCGCGGAAGCGGGAGATGTCAGCACAAGTGCGGGTCTGTACAGTGACGGACTTGCAGGTCCTGCGGGGCGTGCCAGCACCATAATAACGACAGAAAAGGTGACTCGTGCTCGAAATAGAATCACTGCGCCAGCAGGCCATGCTGGACACGGGGCTGGAGGATTTTGGCGATCCGGCCTTTTATGAGGCGTTGGAACGGCTGCTGGCTGCGCTGTTGAGCGAAGCGCGGCTGAACGACTTTGGCCAGATGCGCGCGGAAATGACCATTCTTGCGGGCCTCGGCAAGCGCCTGCAGATTCAGGACTATCTGACTGCGCACCCGGAAGTTGCAGATGTGCCCGTGCGCCAGCCGGTGTTTATTGTCGGCCTGCCGCGCACCGGCACCACCGCCTTGCACCATTTGCTCAACCAGGACCCGCGCAATCGCACGCTGCGTCTGTGGGAGGCCCAGAACCCGGTGCCACCACCGGAGACTGCCAGCTACACCACGGATGTGCGCATTGCCGCCCAGGCCGAAAGCGTGGCCCTGACCGAGACCTTCCTGCCCGGGTTCAAGCGCACGCACCTGATCGATGCCCAGGAGCCTGATGAGTGCTACATGCTGCTCAACCGCAACTTCATGTCGGTGGAGTACCCGGCCCTGTTTCATATCCCCAGCTACGCCAACTGGTTCTATGCCAACCTGTGCCGTTCCGACAGCTATGATTACCACCGGCGCCAGCTGCAGCTGCTGCAGTCGCGCCACCCCGGCAGCTGGGTGTTGAAGGCCCCGTTCCACCAGCTGGGCCTGCGGGAGATCCTGCGGGTCTACCCGGATGCCATTATCCTCCAGACCCACCGCGCGCCCATGGCCTTTGTCGCCTCCGGCTGCAGCTTCAGTGAAGTGCTTCGCCGCAGCGGCAGCGATGTGGTGGACCGGGAGGAGATAGGCCGCGACTGGATGAACATGCTCAGCGCCTATACCCGCACCTTCGAGGCCGACCGGGCGGCGCTGGAACCCGCACACCCCAGGCAGTTTATCGATGTGCAGCACGACGATTTTGTCCGCGACCCCTGGCCGGTGCTGGAGCAGCTGTATGCGCTGCGCGGCATGCCGCTGGACGCCGCCGTGCGTGAGCGCATGCAGGGCTGGCTGGACGCGCACCCCCGCGGCCAGCACGGTGAGCATCGCTATCAGTTGGAGGATTACAGTATTGATCGCGCCGAGGTGGAAGCCCTGTTTGGGGACTACACTCACCGCTATGGACTGAGCATGGATGAGGAGAGAGCAGCATGAGTGAGCCCAAAACCGCAGAGCAGCGCGTGCTGGACGGCAGCAGCTGGAGTGACTTTTGCGATGCCCTGAAAGCAGCGGGGCAGTTGGTGGAGGCAGAGCGGGCGCCGCAGAATGCCTTCGATCGCGCCGAGGGTTACCGCTATCTGTCGCGCATGCTGCGCGCAGGCCTGGAGAGCTTCCTGGAGGCAGGTGACCCGCTGTTCCCGGAGCTGCGCTGCCCGGCCCATGAAACCATCAAGCTGGGCGCAGACAACCCCGACAACCACTACCAGACCGCCAGCATTGATCCCAACTACGACTACCGCATTACCGGTACCCGCGGTACGGTGGACTACCTGGGCTTTGGCACTGTGATCAATCGCTACAGCAGCGGCGGCGGCATGAAGACCGACGGCTGGCTGGATTCCCGCGACCTGGAGCTCGGTCCCGACGGCACCCTGGAAATCATCGTCAGTCAGAGGCGCCAGCCCGGCAACTGGCTGCCCATGGGCCCGGACACCAATTCCCTCAATGTGCGTCAGACCTTCCAGGATCGGCGCCGGGAGACGAAGGCGGAGATCCGCATCGAGCGGATCGGCGCCGAGCAGGAGCGGCCGGCGCCGCTGTCCCCGGAGAAACTGGACCGGGGCCTGCAGGGGGCGGTGCAATTCATCCGCAACACCACCGGCCTGTTTGAGGGCTGGGCCGAGAGCTTCCTGCCCACTGTGAACCAGGTGGCCCCTGCGGACCAGGCTTTTTGCCAGGCGATCGGCGGCGACCCGAATATCTATTATTTCCACAGCAGCTGGGAGCTGGCGGAGGATGAGGCGCTACTGATTCATGCGCCGGCAATACCGGCGTGCCAGACTTGGAATTTTGTCCTGCAGAACTGGTGGATGGAGTCCCTGGACTACCGCTATCACCAGATCCATTTCAACAAGCACACCGCCCGCTATGAAGCCGACGGCGGCGTGCTGATTGTGGTTGCCCACCAGAAACCGCCCCAGGCCAACTGGGTGGAAACCGCGGGTCATCACCGCGGTACCCTGTGCTGGCGCTGGATTGGCGCCAGCGAGCACCCGCCGGTGCACGCGAAGGTAGTGAAGTTCAGCGAACTGGAGCAGCTGCCCGGGCGCTGATCGGACAGCCGCGTTACTGCCTCAGGCGGCGAGCAGGCGCTGGCGCGCAGCGGCGTATTCCCGCTGCAACCGCGCGACCAGTTCTCCCGCGGACAGGATGTCCTTCACCGCGCCGATGCCCTGGCCACAGCCCCAGATATCCTTCCAGGCCTTGGCATCGCTGTTGCCGCCGGAGCCGAAGTTCATTGCCGACGGGTCGCTCTCGGGCAGATTGTCCGGGTCCAGCCCCGCGGCCTCGATGGAGGGGCGCAGGTAGTTGCCGTGGATGCCAGTAAACAGATTGCTGTAGACGATATCCGAGGCACCGCAATCGACGATAGCCTGCTTGTAGGCCTGCTCGGCATTGGCCTCCACGGTGGCGATGAAGGCGGAGCCGATATAGCCCAGGTCTGCGCCCATGGCCTGGGCGGCGAGTATGGCATCGCCGGTGGCGATGGAGCCGGACAGCAGTAGCGGGCCGTCAAACCACGCCCGAATTTCCTGGATCAGTGCGAAGGGTGATATTGGCCCGGCATGGCCGCCGGCACCGGAGGCCACCGCGATCAGGCCGTCGGCACCTTTCTCGATCGCCTTGTGGGCAAAGCGGTTGTTGATGATGTCGTGCAGCACGATACCGCCGTAGGAGTGCACCGCCTCGTTGACGAACTCCTTGGCCCCCAGGGAGGTGATCACAATGGGTACCTTGTACTTCACGCACAGCTCCAGGTCGTGCTGCAGCCGGTCATTGGAGCCGTGCACGATCTGATTCACCGCAAAGGGAGCCGCCGGGGTGTCAGGGTTCGCCGCATCCCAGGCTGCCAACTCGGAGGTAATCTGTTGCAGCCACTCCTCCAGCTTCTCCGCGGGGCGGGCATTCAGCGAAGGAAAAGAGCCGACGACGCCCGCCTTGCACTGGGCAATGACCAGCTCCGGATTGGAGATGATGAACAGGGGAGCGGCAACGGCGGGCAGCCGCAGGCGGCCCTGAAGTGAGGCGGGAAGTGCCATGGTGAGTAGTCTCCGTGTGGCTGGTTAAACAGGATTTATGCAATTTATTGCATAAGAGAAAACTATGCAACCTTTTGCATAAAAAAGGCCCCGGAGGTAAGCTGGGCAAAACTGTTGATGAGGAAACCCGCAGCCGCCATGGCCCTGTCCCACGCCATCATGACCGCCTTGCTGGAAGACGAGATGTCCGGCTATGAGTTGGCCAAAGCCTTCGATGTATCGCTGGGCCTGTTCTGGCGTGCCAGCCACCAGCAGATCTATCAGGAACTGCACAAGCTGGCGGACAAGGGCTGGCTGCGCCGGGAGACCGTGCCCCAGGAGGGCAAGCCAGACAAGATCGTCTACGGCCTGACCAGCACCGGGCAGGAAGCTCTGTCGGCGTGGGTACTGGGTGGCGGGCGGGTACAGGAGGGCAAGGATGATCTGTTCGTCAAGCTCTACAACCTTGGGCAGGACAATGCCGCCCATCTGGCCGCTGAGGTGGAGCAGCGCCGGGCGCAGATGATGCAGCGCCTGTACCTCTATGAACGGATCCGCCGACGCCACTATGCGAAGCCGAAGGCGCTGTCGGTACGCCGCAAGGGCGTGTACCTGGCGTTGCTGGCGGGCATTCGTCAGGGCGAGCAGTTCCTGGCCTGGTGCGACGAGGCGCTGGCGATGCTGGCAACGGTGGACCAGCCGTGACCAGGGGCCCTGGCTTGCCTGCCTGTTAGTCGTCCCAGTTCAGCACGACTTTGCTCGCTTCACCCGCGCTCATCACGTCGAACCCCCGCTGGAATTCCCGGTAGTTCATCCGGTGGGTGATTACCGGCGAGATATCCAGCCCCGACTCGATCATCACTGACATCTTGTACCAGGTCTCGTACATCTCGCGGCCGTAGATGCCCTTCAGGGTGAGCATGTTGAAGATCACGGTATTCCAGTCGATCGCGGTATTCTCACTGGGGATACCGAGCATCGCGACCTTGCCGCCGTGGCACATGTTGGCCAGCAGGTCGCGGAAGGCCTGCGGGTTGCCGGACATTTCCAGGCCGACGTCGAAACCCTCATGCATCCCGAGGGATTTTTGCGCCTCGGCGATGCTCTCGCGGGCCACATTGACGGTGCGGGTTGCGCCCAGGGTTGCGGCCAGCTCCAGACGCTTGTCGATGACATCGGTAATCACCACGTGGCGCGCGCCAGCGTGGCGGCACACTGCCGCGGCCATGGCACCAATGGGGCCAGCGCCGGTGATCAATACGTCCTCACCCAACAGGTCGTACTGCAGAGCGGTATGTACGGCGTTGCCAAAGGGATCGAACAGAGCGGCAACGTCGAGGTCGATGCCCGCGGAATGTTCCCAGACATTGGACATGGGCAGGGTCATGTACTCGGCAAAGGCGCCGGCGCGATCAACGCCAATGCCGCTGGTGTAGGCGCAAAGATGGCGCCTCCCGGCCATGCAGTTGCGACAGCGGCCGCAAACCACGTGGCCCTCGCCGGAGACAATCTGCCCGGGGCGGAAATCCACCACGTTGGCGCCGACCTCCACGATCTCGCCGACGAACTCGTGGCCCACGACCATCGGCACCGGGATGGTCTTCTGCGCCCAGGTGTCCCAGTGGTAGATGTGCATGTCGGTACCGCAGATGGCGGTGCGCCTGACCTTGATCAGCACGTCGTTGATGCCGAGCTGGGGCTCGGGGACGTCTTCCAGCCAAAGTCCCTTGGCCGCTTCTTTTTTCACCAGTGCTTTCATTGGGCGTTCACTTTTGCGCAGATAGTTCAGTATATCAGATAGCCGATTATGCAAAGGATGGGTGGGTATGCGGCAGAGCGTTGTCTCGTGTTATACCTTCGGCTTCGACAGTCCAACGATGAGGAAATGGCATGCAGGATCTCGATTTTACTGGCAAGGTGGTGCTGGTCACCGGCGGCGGCGCGGGCATCGGCAGGGCGATCACCGAGGCCTTTGCCGCGCGCGGCGCAGCCGTGGTGGTGGCGGAGATCAATCAGCAGCGCTGCTCGGAACTTGAGGCCGCGCTGGCGGAGCAGGGGGTGGACGCTCTGGTATCCTGCACCGATGTCTGCGACAGCGCGGCGGTGCAGACTCTGATGCCGCAGGTGCAGGAACGTTTCGGCGGCATCGATGTGCTGGTGAACAACGTCGGCGACTTTTTGGGCATCGTCAAGCCCTTCGCCGCCTGTACCGATGAGGACCTGGAGCGCCTCTACGCGGTCAACTTGAAGCACATTTTCACCGTTACCCGGGCCGCCATTCCCCTGCTGCAGGCTCGGGGCAAGGGCGGCAGCATCATCAGCATTTCCTCCATCGAAGCCTTCCGCGGCATTCCCATGGTTACCACCTACTGCGCCTTCAAGCACGCGATCACCGGCTTTACCCGCAGCCTGGCCCTGGAACTGGGTCCGGACGGTATTCGCGTCAACGCCATTGCCCCCGAAACCACTGAGACCGCGCAGGTGCGCCCATCCGAGCTGATCGCCCCCGAGCACCAGGCCCACACCCGGCGCTGGATACCGCTGGAGCGCTTCGGTACCCCGGAAGATGCAGCAGGCTGTGCTCTATTCCTCGCCTCCGAACTCTCGTCCTGGGTCACGGGCACTACCATCAACCTCGACGGCGGTGCGCTGGCGGCGGCGGGCTGGTACCGGGATCCCAATGACCTGTGGACCAACGTGCCGGTGGTGACCGGCAACGGCTTCAACTTCTAGCCTGATCCTGCAGCGATAATCGCGCCGGTGCTGTAATGCACCGGCGGCATGCTTTAGTATGCGGGCCTTGCCGCAATCCTCCCAGCCATGGCCCGACAATGACCACAGCAGACACTCGCACGCCGCGCGCCTACATCCTGTCTTTCCAGTGCCCCGACCGCCTGGGCGTGGTGGCAAATTACTCGCAGCTGTTTCTGCAGGCGGGCGCCTTCATCACCGAGATTTCCAACTACAGCGACCCGGTCACGGCGACCTTCCACCTGCGCTGCGTCTTTGACGACCGGTCGATGACTGTCTCCTTCGAGGAGTTCAGCCGCCGCTTTGCCGAACTCGCCGCGAGCATGAATATGCACTACCGCCTGCGCCCCGCCGACCAGCTGCCGCGGGTCCTGCTGGCGGTGTCGCGCTACGACCACTGCCTGGTGGCGCTGTTGACCAAGTGGCGCTCGGGTGCGCTGCCTGCGGAGCTGGTCGGTGTGGTCAGCAACCACGAGGACTGCCGCAGCCAGGTAGAGTGGTACGGCCTGCCGTACTACTACCTGCCGGTGACGGCAGAGAGCAAACCGCAGCAGGAGGCGCAGCTGCTGGCACTGATCCGCGAGCAGCAGGTGGACCTGCTGGTGCTGGCGCGCTACATGCAGATACTCTCCGACGGCCTGTGCCGGGAACTGGAGGGACGCGCGATCAATATCCACCATTCCTTTCTACCGGGCTTCAAGGGCGCCAAACCCTACCATCAGGCCTATGATCGCGGGGTGAAGGTGATCGGGGCCACCGCCCACTATGTTACGTCTGACCTCGACGAGGGGCCGATCATTGCCCAGGAGGTGAAGGCCATCGACCATCAGGTGTCCGTTGAGCAGATGATCCATCTCGGCCACGATACCGAGGCTACCGCCCTGTCCCACGCCGTGCGCCTGCACTGCGAGGAGCGGGTGCAGCTGAACGGGCAGCGCACGGTGATTCTGTAGGGCTTTCGTCGCTGCAGGTCTGATCCCCCCGAAGCTTGACCGAGCCGTAGCAGCAGTGGACACTCTCTAAGGTGTGCCAACCCCCGATCGGATCCCATCATGCTCCGCACTTTCCTGCTCGCTCTGTCTGTGTTGTCTGTTGCCGTCACTGCGGCCGAGCCCGGGGCGCTGGTCAACGCGCGCATCCATACCCTTGACCCGAGTGCGTCAGTTGCCCAAGCCATGGCCTGGGATGAGGACGGTCGCATTGTTTTTCTGGGTGAGAATAATGAGCTCCGTTCTACCTACCCCGAATGGCCTGTGATGGATGCCCAAGGGCGAACGGTGCTTCCGGGTTTGATCGATGCCCATGTGCATGTCATGGGTCTGGGTTTCGCGAAAATGCAGGCGGATCTGACCGGCGCGGATAGCCTGCAGGAGGCCATCGAGACTCTCAGGATCCATGCGGAAACCCTGCCCGAGGGTGTCTGGTTGACCGGACGCGGCTGGGACCAGACCCGCTGGCAAGGCCAGGCTTTTCCCACCGCCGCCGACCTTGACCGGGCCTTTCCCGAGCGCCCCGTCTGGCTGGTGAGGGTCGACAGCCACGCTGGTTGGGCTAACTCCGCCGCGCTGGCTCGGGCAACGCAGGATCTGGCGGGGGATTGGCAGCCGCAGGGTGGGGCGATCCAGCGCGACGCCGAGGGCCAGCCGACGGGCATCCTGATCGATACGGCCATGAGTTTTGTCGAAGACGCCATGCCCGTGGCTGCTGCAGCGGAGCGGGCTCGCGCATTGCAGCTGGCGCTTGCGGAAATGGCGCGCTACGGCCTGACCGGTGTCCACGACATGGGTGCCAGCCGTGAGGATTTCGAGCTTTATCGGCAGCTCGATGGTGCTGGCGAACTGACTGTGCGCATCAGCGCCTTTGCCGACGGGGACGCTGCAATGCTGGACTGGCTGTGTGCCAACGGCACTCACCGGGGCAACCGCTTGCAGGCGCGCTTAGTCAAGGTCTATGTCGACGGCGCCCTGGGCAGCCGCGGTGCCGCCCTGCTCGAAGACTACAGCGATGACCCAGGCAATGCCGGCCTGCTGTTCAACTCGGCTGACGCGCTGCAGGCTCTGGTCGACCGTGCCTTGGCTTGCGGTCTGCAGCTGGGTATTCACGCCATCGGCGATGCCGCCAATCGACAGGTGATTGATGCGATTGCCGCCGGTACGGACAGCCACCCGGACAATCCGGGGCGGCACCGTATTGAGCATGTCCAGATCATCCACCCCGACGACATCCCGCGCCTGGCCGCGCACGACATTATCGCCAGCATGCAGCCCATCCATGCGACCTCGGATATGCGCTGGGCCGGCGCCCGGCTGGGCGAGGCGCGTCTTGAGGGCGCCTACGCCTGGGCGAGCATGCTGGAACACGGCGTGCACCTGGCCCTGGGCTCGGATTTCCCGGTGGAGCCGGTCAACCCCTGGCTGGGCGTTCACGCCGCGGTTACCCGCCAGCGCGACGGCCTGCCGCCCGGCGGTTGGCGGCCGCAGGAGAGGCTCACGCTGGAGCAGGCACTGCACGGCTTTACCCGTGACGCGGCCGTCGCCGGCTTTGCGGAACAGGAGGTCGGCAGCCTGACTCTGGGCAAGCAAGCAGACTTCATTATCATTGATGCTGACCCATTCGAACTTCAGGCCGGTGACCTGGCGGGCATCGCGGTATTGCGAACGGTTGTTGGCGGCGAGACTGTTTTCGAACGCACACACTAGCTGTACCCGCTGCCATTTGCCTATGTTAATCTGCGGCGGTAATCCGCAGAGGGCTCTTCATGAAACGCACTTTCCTCAACCGCGTCACTGCGCTGGTCGCACTCGCGGCGCTGATTCCGGCGTGTACCTGGGTCAAGATTCCCGATGACGCGCGTGCGGTGGCGATTGTCGACGCCAGCGCGGTTGGCAACTGTCAGCGTCTTGGCACCGTGTCGACCAACGTGGCCTGGAACGTAGCGGGCATCAAGCGCGGTGCAAACAAGGTGCGGGTGGAACTGGATAATCTCGCCCGCGAACGGGCCTTTGGCATGGGCGGCAATACCGTGGTGCGTGAGTCGATCAGAGAGGGTACAGGCGAGTACATGGCCTACAAATGCCCCTGAGTGTCAGGGCTTCCTCTGGTCGGCATGGCGCCCCCTGCTTCCCTTGGGCATAATGACCGCCTGATTTCGGGGCACGGGCAGCGCGGTAGCAGCAGATGTACCACCAGTATTTTGGCCTCAACGAAGCACCCTTCTCTATCGCGGTAAATCCGCGTTATCTGTTTATGAGCCCCCGGCATCGGGATGCCCTGGCCCACCTGCTGTACGGGGTTGGCGCCGGGGGCGGTTTTATCCTCCTGACCGGGGAGGTCGGTACCGGCAAGACCACCATCAATCGCTGCCTGCTGGAGCAGCTGCCGCCGGCGACCGACGTCGCCATTATTCTCAATCCGGCGCTCAACGCCCTGGAACTGCTGGCGACCGTCTGCGATGAGCTGGGGATACGCTATGACGGCCAGCAGCCCACGTTGAAGACCCTGACCGACAGCCTGCACCGCTTCCTGCTGCAGAATCACGCCGACGGGCGCAAGACGGTATTGATGATCGACGAGGCCCAGCACCTGGATTTCGACGTGCTGGAACAGATCCGCCTGCTCACCAACCTCGAGACCAACAGCGAGAAGCTGCTGCAGATCATTCTTATCGGCCAGCCGGAGCTGGCGCAGCTGCTGCAGCGCCCGGAGCTGCGCCAGCTCAACCAGCGCATCACGGCCCGCTACAATCTGGCGCCCCTGAGCCCGGAGGAGACCGGCGCCTACATCCGCCACCGCTTGCAGGTGGCGGGCCTGGCGCCCGGGCGCGAGCTGTTTCCGGCGGATGTGGTGCGCGGCATCCACCGCACCACCCGCGGCATTCCACGCCTGATCAACGTCCTTTGTGACCGTATTCTGCTGGGTGCCTACGGCCGCAACCGGCCCCGCGCCGACCGCGACATGCTGGCGCTTGCCGCTGCCGAGGTC
>JBLRXF010000003.1:0-24789 GCA_047920875.1 Haliea sp.
GAACCAAAACCAGCGCTGAGGCTCGCCGCCTGGCTGTACCTGAACTTGAAAAACTGATCGGTCACTTGCAGGCAACGCTAGCCGCGGAAAAGGTCAAGCTGGAAAAAAAGGAAGCGCAGGATCGTCTGGCAACCATTCAGAAGGTCAATGATCTTCTCGCCGAAAGCGGCTTGAAGCCAGAGGATTTGAAGAAGGCACCACGCAAGGCCAGCGCTAAAAAATCAGCGGCGGGGAAAAGGGGCAAAAAGGCCAAAGTTCTGCCCCGCTACCGACTGGCAATCGACGGCAATGAATACCTCTGGTCAGGACGTGGCCGCACCCCAAAGGTTTTTCAGGAATATTTCGATGCAGGCAACAGCAGGGAAAGCTGCGAAATCGCAGCTTGATGCAGCCTGCAGATTGCCACGGAACCGGCTACACTCGAGATCGTTTACCGGGATGATTCTCTCGTAGCCATCAACAAGCCTCCTGGCCTGTTGGTACATCGCAGTCCCATTGATCGACATGAAACCCGCTTTGCCCTGCAACTGTTGCGCAACCAACTGGGGCAGCGGGTGTACCCCATACATCGCCTGGACAAGCCAACCTCCGGGATCCTGCTGTTTGCACTGAATCCAGCGACAGCCCGGCTACTTGCAGACCAGTTTGCCGCCCACGCTGTCGCGAAATCCTATCTCGCCATCGTGCGCGGATGGTGCCCCGAACAGGGGCGCATCGACCATCCTCTGCGCGAAGAACAGGATCAGGCAGACCCTTCCATGAGGCAACAGCCTGCCAGAGCGCAGGCGGCGGTCACGGATTTCCAGCGCCTGGCGACAGTCGAACTGGATGTGGCCGTCGACCGCTATCCGCAGGCACGCTACAGCCTGGTGCTGCTGAACCCCATCACGGGGCGCCGGCACCAGCTACGTCGACACATGAAGCACATCAGCCACCCCATCATCGGCGACGCCAACCATGGCAAGGGGGTCCACAACCGGTTTTTCCAGCAGGCGTTTGGCTGCCATCGCCTCTGCCTGGCGAGCGTAGCCATGCACCTCAGACATCCGCACAGCGGCGAGGAACTGCATCTGGAGGCATCGCCCGGTACCGATTTTGTGAGGGTGGCAGCCCGGCTTGGCTGGGAGGCAGCGCTCCTGCCCCCTGTGGGGCCTTGAATCTGGCAGAGGACCGGGCCGCCACAGGCAGGACATTGTCCGCCGCAGAAACCGCGTATTTTTCTCAGAATCCCTTGCACTTTGAAAAACTGGTCTACACTGACTCGGTAAAAGTGTGTTCTGTAAACTTTTATGGGGTCTTTTGCTCCTTTTTGCGCTTAACAGAACAGGGGCTCCTGCTGGTCAGCCTGAAGGGGCTTTCGTTGTTTCAGAAAGGTAGCTGACCGCTACTGGCTGACAGGTGTCGCCCTGCCTGTTGGGGGCGTGGAGATAACGTCAATCCTATAGCGGGCGACAGATGGAGCAAGGTCTCCAGAGCGCAGAGGACAACTCAGGCAGGCGGTCCAGGAACGGGCCCACCTACTGCCATTGGAGGAACCAAATGACTATCAAGAGCACCACCGGACTGCTGATTTTGGCTGCGGCACAGATCCTCGCCTCGAACGCATGGGCACAAACAGGCTCTACCCCAGCGCCGGAGCTGGCAGCAAAGCCCATCCCGCCGCCGATTGCGGGTGTCAATGGCAGCGGCTTGCTGGATATCGATTTTCGCTGCGCTATTCCAGCTCTTCCCGATCCGGCAGATAGCACCTATGACGAAGCGCTCGCGGCGAGCAGCCACTATCTCGCGACCTATCCATACTGCAGCTTTTATGAACCTCGAGAGATCATCAAGGTTTCAGCAACAGGTGGCGAACTGATCCAGAACGGAATTTGCCCTGATAATGTGTCAGATCAGACTGAGCCCAGCGCTGTCTTCCAGGACGGCTATGGAATCGTCGGAACCCGCAGCCGCAGCTGCGACGATGGTATCGGCAAGGGCGAGAGCCTCATTGTCAGCATCGAGTCCGGTGTCGACAGTCAAACGGCAGCGTTCGATGTCAACGGCGTCTGGTTAACCGACTTTCGCCGGGATAAAAATGGCGAGTCAGGTGTCATCGCCTTAACCCTTGCGGGCGGCGGCAGCAGAACGTTCAGCTTTAACTGGAAGGATGTCCGCTCAGAGAACATTGATCTATCCAATATCAACGACGAATTTTTCGTCGGCTTTGGTGAGACTCTGCGGATGACGAAGGCCGTGATCTCGGGTAACTCCGGGGCCTTCTCCGTGGCGGGCTTTTCCCAGCAGCCGGTGGTGATTGACACGCGATCCAGCGATCTCTGTGGAGGCGGCTCCTGTAACCCGGAAATTGCCCGGGGCGTCCGTCTGGAGTTAAAAAAGGTATCGGCGGAAAACGTCGCCGGCAACAAGGGTGTCAAAGGAACCCTCTTCAAGGAGGGTGTATACGTCATTCCCGAGACACGGGAATACTGCAAGCCCGGTTTGGCCGCCACACCGGACGACCCCGCGCGGCCGCTGCCAATATTCATCAGCGGCCAGACCAACCCCGATACGGGCACCCCCATTCCCGACGTAATCATGCAGCCTTACCAGTGCGGGCATCCCACTGCGGATGGCCCTAATGACCCAGTAATCTATGTACTCGATCTCGACGGCCGTAATCTGGTGATTGCGGAGGACACCATTGCAGCCAAATTTGATGACGGCAAGGACGACCCCGGCATACCGGCAGAGTACGTGTGCACCGCCTCTTACATCGACCGGGAATACCGGCCGGGTATCGGCTGGCTTCCCAAGAGCCAGCAGAATGCGGACGGCAAATTCGATGAAATACCTGTCTTGAATGCAGATGGCGAGGTTGTGCTCCACCTCCAGGAAGTCACTGTGGCTCCCTGTGGCAGCAGCCGCGGCAGCGTTCCGCGCTACTCCTACGTGGTCTATAACTGGACCAACCGCGTCGATGCCGCGCATACCAGCGATCAGGAAATCATCAGTGCTCGCATTGCGCAGCTTGGTGCTTACGTTGATGACCTGTTTGCCTGTGTGCAGCAGGGGGTCAATCAATCCACGTTCAGCAGTGACGTGGGCCGCATCAGCAAGAGCTTCGCCAGTGGCCAGTATGACCGGGCGCTCCGATATGTCCGGGAAATGCGAGACGATGTGCTGGATCCGCGTCTGAATTCTGAAATTGGCGACAATAGTGGTTGCGTCTTCGATCTCAGAGAGAATCGCGGCTACGGCATAACCAGCACACCCGGCGGCGATCCACTTCCAGATTACGAAGTACATGCCAACGCAGTAGGCAACCTGTTAGTGCAGCTTGAGCACCTCCACTGGATGATCAGCACCACCGTATTGACCCAGCCTCCGGGGAGCGTCCAGGCACTGGGTAACTGATCACTCAACATAACGCGGTGAGCGCCAACCCCAACGGCTTTATAGCCCGACACGAGTGGACCCTGGTGGGTCTGCTCGCCGTTCTGGCCTACATTATGGCCTGCATCGGCTTTGCCGAGGTCATGGTATTCGGCCCGGATGCGGCGGATCACAGCTGGTGGGATGTCCACGCTGCCAGCCTGCAGCTCTTTGTTTTCGAGACCGATGATGCCACCGCCCACTGGCCACTGCATCTGCAGATCGCCCGGGCGCTGGCGCCAATGGTGGTGCTGTACGCCGCCGCCAGCGCCGTCTGGAAAATCGTCAATGAAGAGGTGGCGCTCTACGGCCTGCTATTTCGCAAGCGCCGCTTCGTCGTGGTTTGCGGCATCGGCGAGACAGGTTACCGCATTGCGAGGGACTACTGCCGTCACGGCGACAAGGGCGTCGTTGTTATCGACTCCAATCCCCTCAACGCCCTGGCCGCGGAGCTGGAAAACCATGGCGCTATCGTGATCTACGGCAACGCCATGGATCCATTGGTGTTGATGAAGGCGAAGGTTATCTACGCCAAGGAGCTGTTTCTCTGCACCAGCGATGACAAGGCCAATATCGCTATTGCCAAGAACGCCGACCGCCTCACCCGCAATCTGAAGCCTCGGGAGATCGAGCGCATGCAGCAGGTTGCCAAACGGCATGAACTGCCGGTGGCCGGGGACAGCCCGCACCTGGGCCTGCGCTGCTTTCTCTGCGTCGATACTCCCGATATCTATGAGGTTTTCGCGGCTCACAGCTTCTTCGAAACCAACACAGAACGCTTTGCAATCCGCCTGTTCAATCGCCGTGAAACCATCGCCCGCAATATTTTTCGCAACTGCGCACCCGACATCTATTATCGGCCGGCAGGCCCGGATGACCCACGTATTCATGTTCTGTTTATTGGCTTTGAAGCGCTGGTAAGGGAAATGATCCTGCAGACCGCGCTTACCGCCCACTACACCGACTTCCGCTTGCCGTTGGTCACCGTTCTGTGCCCCCCGGACACGGAATCCAGGATAAACCGTTTTCTGCACCGCTATCCGCACCTGCTGCAAACAATTGATCTTCGCTTCATTCACGACGACCCCATGACAGTCACCGAGGATCACTGGCGCACAATGCAATCCCAGGTGCCCTTCAGCGTGTGCTATGTGGGGATGCCACAGGACGTAGAGGGAATTCTCTCCGCCCGCAGACTCAATCGCCTGCGTCGTCTCGGGGGCATGCCGCCGCTGAATTTCGTTGTTTGCCTGAATCAGCAGAATTACCTGGCGGAGATCATTGATGACGATTTCCTGCCCATCGCATTGGACAAGCGACTGCTGCCGGCACATGAACCCATAGAGTACTTCGAGACTCTGGACGAAACGATTTCGATTGATGTGGTGGTCAACGAGTCCCTGGATGTTCTGGCCCGAACCCTGCACAACGCCTATCTGCGCTCCCAGACCAATCAGGGCATCGATGCCGGACAGAATGCCTCCGTCATTCCCTGGTCAGATCTGCCCGCCCACAAGAAAAAAGCCAACCAGCACGCTGCCGCCCACATGGACGTCAAGCTGCGCATCTGCGGCTGCGTTGCCTATGGCGCAGAGGCCGCAGCTGCAGAGGTCCGATTCCCGCCGGACGCGGAAGTCCTGGAGGCACTGGCCCAGCTGGAACACCGGCGCTGGATGGCCGACAAGTACCTCGCTGGCTACAGTTTCGGCCCCCAGCGTGATGAAGACCGGATGCTGCATCCCGACCTGATCCCCTGGGAGCAGTTGACTGAGGGGGACAAGGAGAAGGATCGGGAGAACATTCGCCAGATTCCCAAGCTGCTGCAACTGCAGAACGAGAAGGTCTGCAGGCAGGGGTCCTGAGCCGTGGCTGGAGAGGACTTCAAGTACCGCGCCTTTATCAGCTATAGCCACGCTGACGAAAAATGGGCGCGCTGGCTACATCGCTCGCTGGAAACCTACCGCATTCCCAAGCGGCTGGTGGGCCAGGAAACCGAGTTCGGCCGGGTACCCGCCAAACTGGCGCCGGTCTTCCGCGATCGCGACGAACTGGCCAGCGCCACTGACCTCGGTGCGAAGCTTACTGCGGCGCTCGAGGGTGCCGCTACCCTGATCGTCATCTGTTCGCGCGCATCGGCGAAATCGCACTGGGTCAACGAGGAAATACTCGCCTACAAGCGACTGGGCCGCTCCAACCGGGTGTTTTGCCTTATTGTCGACGGCGAGCCCTACAGCAGCGGCATTCCCGGGCAGGAGGACGCGGAGTGTTTCCCCAAGGCGCTGCGCTTTCAGCTGGGTATAGACGGTGAGCTGAGTAACCGACAGGCGGAACCCATCGCCGCTGACGCGCGGCCCGGCAAGGACGGCAAGACCAATGCGCGAGTCAAACTCATCGCCGGCATCCTCAGCGTGGGCTTTGACGATCTGCGCCAACGGGAACTGCAGCGCCGGAACCGGCGTCTCGCTATCGTCAGCGGCTCTGCGGTTGTCGGCATGGTGTTTGCGATCGGTCTCGCCACGACCGCCGTAATCGCGCGCAATGAAGCTGACGCCCAGCGCCAGCGCGCAGAGGTTGAGGCGGAAACCGCCCGGCAGACCGCTTCTTTCATGACTGAGCTGTTCGCCGTAACCGACCCCGGCGAGGCCCGCGGGCGCTCCATCACCGCGCGCGAGATACTGGTGAGAGGCGCAGAGCGGATTTCCACCGATCTCAGTAACCAGCCCCACATACAAACCTCCCTGATGGACACCATCGGCAAGGTCTACACCAGCCTGGGGCTCTACAGCGATGCCAGCGCCATGCTGGAGGAGGCCGTGGAGCTGCGCCGCCAGCTCGCGGAGCTGCCGCCGGAAGAACTTGCCCGCAGTCTGCTGAACCTCGCGAATGTGCTATTGGAAACCGCCCAGTACGATAGCGCAGCGGATTTATACCAAGAGGCTCTGGACGTCATTGCCCTTGCGAGAAATGACGATGACAGTGGGCTTCGGATAAACATCAATGCCGCACTTGCGGAGCTGTACTTCAGAACCGGCGACTACGCCCGGGCCGAGCCGGTACTGCAACAGGTGCTGAGCGAGCGACTGCAGCGCTATGGCAGCGAAGATCCCTCGGTGGCCAAGGCCATAGAGGAACTGGGGCTCAATCAGTTTGATCAGGGCAATCTCGAGCAGGCAGAACTGCGACTGCGAGAGGCTCTCGCACTGCGCTGGCGGGTTCTGGGCAAAGAGCCCCACCCGCATCTGGCGGAGAACCTGAACAACCTGGCCCTGGTGGTCATGACAGCAGGAAATCATGTCGAGGCTGAATCACTGTATCGCGACGCACTGGCCATGAACCGGCGTCTGTACGGAGAATCACACCCTGAGGTAGCACTGTCGTTGGGCGAACTCGGAGCGCTGTACCGCAACCGTGGAGACCTCGCCAATGCTGAAGCCCGTTACCGCGAGGCACTTGCCATGCAGCGTGACCTGCTCGGCGATGAGCATCCCGAAGTCGCCAGGCTGACCAGCAGCCTCGCCTTCACCTACCATGACAAGGGAGATCTGGAGAAGGCACTGGCCCTCGTCGCCGAGGCGCTGCAGATTCAGCGCAAAATGCTGGGGGAGGAGCATCCCAACGTTGGCAGTACTCTGGCGGTGCTGGGGCGCTGGCAGATGGAAGCCGGCAATATTGCCCTGGCAGAGGACCGGCTGCGCGAGGCTCTGGCGATTCAGCAGGCCGCGCTGACCGCGGACCATCCCGACCTCGCCATTACCCGCGTGGATCTGGCCGAAACCCTGTTGCTGGCAGGCGACTCGCAGGAAGCGCTGGTGCAGGCGCAGCTGGGAGAAGCGTCACTGTTGAAGTCTCTGTCCGAGTCTCACTGGATCACCGCCGTGGCCCGCCACGCCCACGGCGCTGCCCTGCATGCCGTTGGCAATACCAGCGCAGCAGAACCTCTGCTAAAAAGCAGTTTCGAGCAGTTGGCTGCGGACCCGGCCGCCAGACCCGCCTTCGTTGACAAGGCCCGCGTCAGCCTGTTGACGCTGTATGACACACTTGGGATGCCTGCTGAAGCCAGCCGCTACAGCGCACCGCGATAATGTTCCAGACGAATTTCTCCTGCAGCGGTCGGGTACCGCTCTCGTGGTCTTTTACCCCTTGCTGTACTAGTCTGTAAGAACACTCACAGTGGCCGGCCTGTGCTTATAGGCTACGTCAACTCGCCAAGGGAACAGTAGGTGCAAAAACAGCGCAAAAACCGTATTCAGGGCGCCGCGTGAGCCCAGCCCAGATCCGCAGCGCAACCTCCAGAGTCACACTCACGTATTTCGCTTTCGGTGCGCTGTGGATTTTGCTGTCAGACCAGGCGTTACTGGTCATTATGCCCGACGCCACCGCGGCGGATATCTCTGCCCTGCAAACCTGGAAAGGATGGCTTTTCATTATCCTGACCAGCCTGCTGTTGAGCCTGCTCGTAAACCGCGCTCTCCAGCGTCAGGCAACCATACAGACGCAGCTGGACCAGGTCCAAATGGACTATCTGCAGCGATTGGCGCAGCTGGAGGTGGGCATCTATGAGACGGATGCTGACGGCAAAGTACGCTATGCCAACCATGCTGCAAGCCAGCTGGCAGGACTGCACACCGGCGATCATCGCGGAGAAACTTACTTCCGACAGCTGCCGACGCCCCAGCACAGGGAGCGGATAGAAGAAAGCTGGCAGGCGGCTCTGACCGGGCAGAACAGCTTTCTGGAACAATACCCCGTACAAAACAGTCCCGACGGTTCCCTGCGCTGGCTGGTGGATAGCGCCTTTCCCCGCTATCACAACGGTGTCTATAGCGGCTACGAGGGAACGCTGACGGACATCACCGGGCTGCACGAGGCCCATGAGTATGGGCGCACGCTGGAGCACCGTCTGCAACTGACCCTGGCCGCCAGTCCCACCATCACCTACACCATGACTGCGACCGACGAGCAGTATCGCATGATCTGGGTCAGCGACAACGTTCAGCGTATCCTCAGCGTGGATGCCAGCGAAATTGTAGACAGCGACTGGTGGCGGCAACACATACACCCGGATGACATCCCCAGCGTCCTTGAATTGCTGGATCAGCTGCGGGACGGCGAACAAAGTGAAGTCTCCAACCTGCTGCGGGTCACCGATGGCGCAGGCGAGCTGCGCTGGATACGCAACACCTCCCGCTGTTTTGCGATTCCGGCCAGCGACAGCGGTGTGATTAACATTGTCGGCTGCTGGGTCGATATCACCGAGTCGAAGCAGGAACAGGAACGGCGCGACCTCCATGCCGCGGCCATTGCCGGGCTCTCGGAGGGTGTGCTTATCGTCGACCAGGACCGCATTGTCCTATCCTGCAATGTCGCCTTCGCTGCAATCTGTGGCCAGCAGGAAAAGGATCTGATTGGATCGTCGCTGGATCAACTGCACACCCGCAGCACCAGCACCAACTTTCGCGATGTCATGGACATGCTGGACAAACAGCCCAGATGGCACGGCGAGATCATTTACCACCACCCCAGTGACCGTGAGATACCGCTGACCGTCACTGCCAGCGTGGTGCACAGTAGCGCCACGGACAGTCACAAACGCGTCCTGATCTGCCGCGATATCAGCGAGGAAAAACGCTTCGAGGAGGACCTCCTGCACCTTGCGCACTACGATGCACTCACCAACCTACCCAACCGTCTGCTCCTGGTCTCACGGCTGGAACATGCTATCGAGCGCGCGCGCCGCAAACAGCAGCAGCTCGCGGTGTTGTTTCTCGACCTGGACGACTTCAAGACCCTGAACGACAGCTACGGCCATGTGATAGGAGATGAAGTTCTGGTTGAGGTAGCGCAGCGATTGCAGCAGGGCATGCGTAAATCCGATACGCTGGCGCGCCTCGGAGGCGACGAATTCGTCTGCCTGATGGAAGATATGGACTCGTCCGCGGCTGTGGCACAGAAGGCAGCCGGTCTGATTGCCGCGGTCACCCGCCAATATACCTTGTCCAACGGCCGCGAGTGCTTCCCGGAATGCTGCATCGGTATCAGCCTGTTTCCAGAAAATGGTGATACCTGGGAAGAACTGCTGCGCAGCGCAGATACCGCCATGTATCGGGCCAAGAGTCTGGGAAATAGCCGCTTTTGCTTCTTCACCGAAGACCTGGGTATTTCCGCGGTAGAGCGGATGGACACTATCACCCAACTGCGGCTGGGCATTGAGCAGGGGCAACTGGTGCTGCATTACCAGCCCCAAATCTGCATGGAAACGGGTCTCGTTATCGGCGCGGAAGCCCTGGTTCGCTGGGATCAACCGGGCAATGGCCTGGTACCGCCGGGGCGCTTTATTCCTCTGGCGGAAAGTTCAGGGCTGATCAACGGGGTTGGTGCATGGGTGATTGATGAAGCCGGCCGCCAGGTACGAAGCTGGCGGGATCAGGGCCTGGTACCAGTCCCCGTATCCATCAATGTCGCAGCACGCCAGTTTCAGGACCAGGATCTGGTCGGGTTGATGCAGGACATGTTGCTGAAATACGAACTGGACGCAGGCGATTTCGGCCTGGAAATCACCGAGTCGGCGTTGATGGCACATCCGCAAGAAGTGGTCCGCATCCTGCACAAGCTCAACGCCATAGGCCTGCAGATTGCGCTGGACGACTTTGGTACCGGCTTCTGCAGCTTTGCCTATCTGACCAGTATGCCGATTGATATCCTCAAGATAGACAAGCAGTTTGTCGACGACATCAACTGTTCCGAAAAAGGCAACCAGATCGTGCATGCGATGCTGGAGCTGGCGGCCAATCTGGGCATGATCACGATCGCCGAAGGAGTGGAAACACAGGCCCAAAGCGACTTTCTACACAGCCGTGGCTGCACCTCCATACAGGGCTATCTGGCTGCGAAGCCGATGCCCGCGGCCGAGTTCCGAGATCTGCTGATAAGGCAGCAATAGTCCCGAGTAGCGGTTCTTGTCTCTCACTGATGTACACTGCTGCCATCGCAGCGATTACAGGAAAATACAATGAAGCGCCTGGCCTCACTCACCCTGCAGGGACTGGTTGCAGTGCTGCCGGTGGGCCTCACTCTCTATCTGATCTACTGGCTGCTGTTGACCATGGAGAGTATCGCCGGGGCCGCCCTCCGCGCAGCGCTCCCAGTGGACTGGTATTTCACAGGCCTGGGGCTGCTCTCGGGACTGCTGTTACTGATGCTGGTTGGTCTGCTGGTCAATGCCTATGCCATCCGCCACATGCTGCGACTGGGTGATACCCTGCTCAGCAGCATTCCGCTGGTAAAATCCGTACACGGAGCCATCCAGGATGTACTGCGGGCCTTCAGCATTGCCGACAAAAAGCAGGCAGATTCGGTAGTGCTGGTGGAGGTGAAGGACAACGTCCGCCTGATTGGCTTCGTCACAACTCGCCATCCCCCGGAGAAACTGCGCGGCGCTCTCGGCGACAATATCGTCGGAGTGTATCTGCCAATGAGCTACCAGCTGGGCGGATATACTGTCTATCTCGCCCCGGATCAGCTGCAGCCCCTGGATATCAGTGTCGAGGAGGCCATGCGTATTGCGGTAACCGGGGGCATACAGAACCCCAACAGCGACTGAGCCTCTGGGAGCGGTCAGGCGTAAAAAGCAGCGATTCGCGCAATGAAGTCCGGCAGCTGGGCCGGCGGCAGCTCGTTGATTCCAGCAGCCGCAGCGCGACCGCCGCCGGTGGGAAACTCGCGGCAAAGCACGTCGGCACCGGTCTTGTTGTTCAGGGGAGCCCGCACACTGACCAGGAAATTGCCGTCCGCACGCGCAGTCACCACCGCGTGCGCCCGGGCAGGATCGCTATTGGCCAGATCGTTGCCAAAGACGCCACTGACGCGCCGCGCCCAGGCCGCATCGGGTAACAGATATACGGCAGCGGCGGCGTCACTGTACTCGGGTGCCAGCGAAGCAGCAGCGGCCATATCTTCCTGGTAGCCGGTCTCCAGGCGCTGAAAATGCTCCCGTTCCGCGGCCATGAAGGCGAACGGATCGTCAAAGCGACTCAGCAGCCGATACAGGTCCGCGGGATCAAAGTGAAGATCCTCCAGCGACGGCCCATAGCCGTTGTAGTTGATGTAAATCCCCAGCTGTTCCAACTGTTCCAGCTGTGCCGAGTCGAGAGCCAGGGGCCGCGCCAATCGCCGTGCGCTATCCCGGAGATTGTCACCGAAGGTCCCGACGACAGCCCAGGCCAGGAACGCACCGCGCAAATGACCGTTTACCAGCAGGCTGGTACAGACATCCGCAGCGGGATTGATCAGGGTTCTGAGACCGGCATGTTGCGGGATATCCCCAGCGAAGTGATGATCGCAATAGAAAACCTCGGCGCCAGCGGCCAACACACGCTCGAGATCACTGCGATTCTTGTCGAGCGATACGTCAAGCACAGTTACCTGGGACCCCTGCCCGGCAGCCACCTGTTTCAGCAGATCGATGTCTCGCTTGACCCCGGTAACCAGTAGCGCGTCGCGGGGTTGTGCCCGGCGCAGCTGCACCAGGGCGCAAATTCCGTCTGCGTCACCGTTGAAGACGTCGTAGTGTTGCATTAGCCAACCCTGGTGAAAAATTTCAGGACTTGTCCGGGAAGAGCTCCTGGACGTTGGAGAGGCCGATGGCCGCAGGCCCGATCTTGGGCTTGGGCTTGGGCTTCGCCAGCAGAGTTCCACCTGCCTGGCCCTGCTTGCGCCAGACGTGATCGTAACGCACCTCGTGGCTGTTGAAGCCGCTAACCACCGCATTCAACACGGAGGTGATCCCGGCGCAATCCATGGTGTCGCAGTACTGCTTCAGCTCGGTCAGCATCCGGTGAATCTGGCCATAGGAGAGACACTCCTCCTCTGCGCGCATGATCATGGGATGGCCGGTTCCGGTCACATTGCTGCCCAGCAGCAGCTCCTCGCGCAACTTCTCACCAGGCCGCAAACCGATGAATTCAATCTGTATGTGGTCCTGGGCGTGACTGTCGTGCTGCATCTCGTAACCGCTCAAGCGGATCATGCGCCGCGCCAGATCGACGATACGCACCGGCTCACCCATATCCAGCACAAAGACATCGCCGCCAGTTCCCATGGCGCCCGCCTGTAACACCAGCTGCGCCGCTTCCTGGATGGTCATGAAGTAACGCGAGACCTCCGGATGCGTCACCGTCACCGGGCCGCCGCTCTCGATCTGCTCCCGGAACAGCGGCACCACCGAACCCGAAGACCCCAGTACATTGCCAAAACGCACCATGCAGAATCGAGTGCGCGTCTCGCGCTGGGCCAGTCCCTGCAGCACCAGCTCGGCAAAACGCTTGGAGGCACCCATGATGTTGGTCGGGCGCACCGCCTTGTCCGTTGACACCAGCACGAAGGTCTCCACTCCCGCCTTGCGGGCAGCCTCGGCCGCATACCAGGTGCCAAACACGTTATTGGCCACGCCTTCGGCGATGTTGTACTCCACCATGGGGACATGCTTGTAGGCAGCAGCGTGATACACCGTCTGCACCGCAAAGGTGCGGTACACGGTTTCCAGCCGCCGCTGATCCTGCACTGAACCGAGCAGGGCGACAATCTCCACTCTGGAGCCAATGGCCTGCTTGATGTCGCGCAGCTCACGCTCCACGCTGTAGAGTGCATACTCCGAATTGTCCAGCAACAGCAGCTCACGCGGGCCAGAGGTGAGAATCTGGCGGCACAGCTCCGAGCCGATCGAGCCTCCAGCGCCGGTCACCATGACCACCTTGTCAGTGATGCAGCGGTCAATCAGCTCTGGATGGGGTGGCACCGGGTCGCGACCAAGCAGATCGTCCAGATCAACATCCTGGATCTGGTTGACGCTGGCACGGCCAGCCACCAGTTCACTGATCTTGGGCACCGTGCGCACGTGCACAGGCAGGCCAACCAGAGAATTGATAATCTCCCGGCGCCGCTCCGACGAAGCTGAGGGTATGGCCAGCAACACCTGGGTGATATTGTGTTCCCCGATGAGACGCTTGATCTCTTCTGGCCTGGCCACTTGCAGACCATTGATGACCGAGTGCTGCAGGCGCGGGTCGTCGTCCACAAACACGACGGCGCGATACTGATCGCCGTGATGCAGGGCCGTCAGCAACTGACGCCCGGAGTCACCTGCACCATAGATGATCACATTGCGAGTGAGGGATCGCAGCTTTGCCTGATAGTAGGCGCGCACCGTCAGACGGGTGCCACCAATCAACAGCAAGGCGATCACCCAGTAGAAGAATGGCATTGCCCGGGGCACGTCAGCCTGCAGCAGGAACACGGTAGACGCGAGCACAAGGGTGGAATAGGTCACCGCGGTAATGACAGCCCAGATCGCCTGCTGACCCATAAAGCGGATCACCGCACGGTAAAGACCCAGGCGCAGGAAAATGATAGCACTGAAGATGATGGTGACCACGGCACACAGAACTTCCGTGGAACCGGGTGCAAACTGGCTGTTGCCGTAGCGCAGCACGACAGCGCCCCACATGGCCGCACTGACAAATACCATATCGAGCGCAAGCAACAGTGCCTGCTTGATATTGCGGGGAAGTTCTATCAGTTTTCCAAGGGCATCACGTACGGTTCCCATCATCCGGGAAATCGCTTGCAGCACACCGTCACCCAGCCGATTCAGCAAATTTCCTCCCACTCCGGATGGTCGTGACCAGCCCGCTTGCAACCGACATTTCTGATGCGAACCCCTGACCTCAATACTACGGCAAACCCCTGAGCTTGGCCATGCCAAGTAAAAGCGGAAGATATGCCAAAATTACCAATAAAAGCTGGAATTCAGGCCAGTGTCCAATCGTCCACGCCAGTGGGAACAGCCACAGTGCGTTGAGAGCGAGGAGCAGAAAGTCCACCGCTGCATGCGAGCCCCAGTGCCTGCTTAGACGCTGATAGGCATGTTCCCGATGTGCCTCCATCACCGGGGCGCCGCGCAGCAAGCGCTGTACCAGGGTCCACGTGGCGTCGGTGATAAAACCTGCCAGCAACACCAGCCAGCAGCCCACTGGCAGGACACCGGTACTGGCACCGAAGAGAGCCAGTCCACCCAGCAGAAATCCGCTCGGGATACTGCCGGCATCCCCCATGAACAAGCGGGCAGGCGGCCAGTTCCAGTAGAGGAAACCCAATTGGCAAAGCGCCAGCAAACTGCAGAACAGGGCGAATACCGGAGCGCCGGCAAGCAATGCCAGCAAGCCGGCGCTCGCGGCCGCGAGAAAACACTGCAATGCGGCAAGGCCGTCAATGCCATCCATGAAGTTGTACAGATTGACAAACCAGAGCAGTCCCAGGATCAGCAGGGGCAAGACCACCCAACCCGAGATCCCCGGAAAGACTGTGAGGTGAAGGTCCAGTGCCCAGACCAGCACGACGCAGCACAGCCCGTAGAAGCCCAGTCGCAAAGTGGCCGGCAGGCTGTGCCGGTCATCGACCATGCCGGCCAGCATCAGCACCAGAGCCAGGCCAAGCAGCAACCAGTAAGCTGTTCCCCAGCTGACACCGTTCACAGCGGCGACTACCACCGACAGGGCGAGCGCCAGAATGATGCCCACACCGCCGCCACTGGATGTTGGCCTGGTGTGGGAACTGCGATGGTCCGGATGGTCCAGCCAGCCGCCGCGGCGGGTCACACGCAGCCAGAGGCCACACAACAGTGCCGCTGCGAGCGGCGCCGAAAGCATTGCCAGGATCACGTTGCAACCGCCGGGCGGGCCACTATCGCCGGAGCAGCGCTTGCCAAAGTCTGGCACGGCTGCCACCCCGTTGCCCGCACCAGCGCCTGATTGTCGTAGCGCTCGGCGCCGAACAGTTTGCCGTAACTGCTGCCTCTCGGCTCGCGCTTGAGAACATCCAGTGCCGTGGCGAAAAGACGCCAGCACCATGCGGGCAGCTGCTGCCCCCCGCCGCTGCGCCCGAGCGCTTCACACAACAGCTGGTAGACCTGGCGGGTGGTGTAGGCTTCCCCATCCGTCACTATCCAGGTATGCACACCCTCCGCCACGACCCGGGACAACAGGAGCAGGAGCTGGACGAGATCCTCAATCCCCACCATGGAACGTGCTCCGCCCTCCGGCGGAGCGGGAAAACCGCAGCGAACTGCGCGCAGCAGCCACTGCAGGTTGCCCTGGGCACGGGGACCGTACACCAGTGCGGGACGCAAAATGACCACGGCCATGGCGCTGCCGGCGAAACGCTCACGCAGCGCGCACTCCGCCTGCCACTTGGACAGACCGTAGGGATCGGCGGGAGGCGCAACCTCATCCTCGCGCCGTGAGCCACCGCCGGAAGCAGGCCCCATCGCCTTGATGCTGCTGAGATAGACAAACAGACGTACACCCGCCCTCTCTGCGGCTTCGGCCAGCGCGATAGTGGCGCGATGGTTGACCACCTCATACTGCTGCGCCGGCGCCCGCTGATGCGCGATGCCTGCGAGGTGGTAAACCACATCAATACCCTCGAGCAGCGGGCCTGCAATCGTATCCTGACGGAAATCCACGGCGCGGGTGACACGCCCACACGGCAATGCCCCGCCCCGGCAGCTCAGGGGGACAAGAACAGTCCCCTGCGCCAACAACTGGCGACAGAGCTCCCTACCGATGTAGCCGGTGGCGCCGGTCACCAGTGCTTGCATTTCCACCTCACCGCGAGCCGCGGTCAATATAAAAAGGGGCCGAAGCCCCTATGATACGGATGCCCACAGCCTATTCCAGTGTTATCACAGCGCGGTTATTTTCCAGTGTTGCCTGGCCAATGCCCGTCACATCGACCAGCTCTTCCACGGTAGCAAAAGGACCGTAGGTTTCCCGATAGCGAATAATGTCCTCCGCTCGCGACAGCCCTACTCCCCGCAGCCCCGCCGCCAAGGTGGCGGCGTCCGCAGTATTGATGTTGACCAACTGGGCCTGAGCCGCCGCAGCGATAGCCGGAGGCTCGGTCGGTGTATCCGCCAGAGCCAAGCCGGGAGCCAGACCCAGGCATAACAACATGGCCAGCAACGGAGCGGCCGGCCGGGGTGCGGCCAGCGTCGGCTGATGGCGATGGTATTTCAGCGAGCGACCGACCTGGCCGGCCCTCGCAACAACGTGAAGTGCATTTTTGAGGTATGTCATGGTGTAATCTCCATTTACGAGGCGGCATCCCTGCGCATCCGTATCGGGAGACAGTGTAGCAAGCAGCAGGACGCAGTCAGGGCACTTGACCGCATTTGATGTTATTTGGCGGCGAGATCCAGCTCCGACAACACGCGCTCCAGCGCCACCAGCGGATCAGGGGCGCCGGTAATGGAACGGCCAATGACCAGATAGTCAGAACCCAGCTCGCGCGCAGCGGCCGGCGTCACTACCCTGCGCTGATCTCCCGGCGAATCTCCCGCGAGGCGAATTCCCGGTGTCACCAGGCAGAACCCGGTGCCGTGCTGCTGACGTAGCAGGGGCGCCTCTTGTGCAGAGCAGACCACTCCCTGCAAACCGCAATCCCCCGCCAGGCGAGCCAGGCGCTGCACCCGTTGCAGCGCGGTTTCCGCGTAGCCAAGCTCAGCCAGATCGGCGTCTGTCATACTGGTCAGAACCGTGACCCCGATCAACAGCGGCGGCTGCCCGTAGCTCTTCAGCGCGGCAGCGGCGGCCTCCAGCATCCGGCGACCGCCGCCGGCATGCACGTTCACCATCCACACGCCAAGATCGGCGGCGGCTCTAACCGCACCGGCCACGGTATTGGGGATATCATGGAATTTGAGGTCCAGGAATATCTCAAAACCGCGATCCTGCAATTGCCGAACCAGGGCAGGCCCGCAGCGGGTAAACAGTTCCTTGCCAATCTTGAGACGACACAGCTGCGGCGACAGCTGCTCAGCCAGCGCCAGCGCGGCGGCTTCATCGGCGTAATCCAGCGCCACCAGAACAGGGGAGTTCATGCTTGCTACCTTGATTTTGGGCGGACCGCTGTCAGTCGACACGGTTGCCGCGTATGGATTTGACGGTGCCCCAGTGCTTGCAGCCAGGGCAGAACCAGTGCAGCTGGCGACCGGCGAAACCGCAGTGGCTGCAGCGATAGGTCGGGCGCTCGGCAATAAGGCGCTCCACCAGACGCTCCAACAGGCCGAGGTTGTCCCTGATCTGACCCTCGGTCTTGTCCATCTGCATGCCGATCAGGCGGGATAAGCCGCGCAGGGACGGGTACCTGGCCAGCTGTGCCGACAAAAAACTGACTGCTGCCTCATCACTAATGTTTTCCCGGATGTCCTCAGTGACCGCCAGTACCAGCGGGGCCGCCGGATTCGCTTGCAGACACTCTTCCAGGTACTGACGCAGAGTCGCTTCCTCGCCCAGTTGGCGGTAGGCCTCCTGCAGGGTGGGAATGGTTTCGGGTATGTAATCCGGATCCTGCTGCCTGACCTTGCGCAGGGCCTTGATGGCCTGCCGGTAATTCCCGGCCTGACACTCCAGCTCGCCGAGCATCAGCGAGGCGCGCACGCAAAGCCTGTCGTGCATCAAGGCCTGCTGCAATTCCTTGCGGGCTCCCTGAATATTGCCCTGCTTGAGCAGCTCTGTCGCCAACTCACAGTGATAGTGCGCCAGCGCCAGCGCCACCGGCTGGCGGTTGGCGCCAAGCGGCGCCGGCCCCGTCTGGCTGAGCAAGGACTTGCGCGGCAGCAGCGCTGTCGCAACCTCAATGGCATTCGCCCACTCGCGCTGGCTCTGAAAAATCTCCAGCAGATGCCGCTGGCTGGCCCGACGCTGTTCGGGAGAGTCCTTGACCAGATCCAGCAGCAACCGTTCCGCCCGATCAAACAGGCCGGCGCTGATGTAATCCCGGGCCAGCTCGAGGTGCGCCTGGTGCACCTGCTGCCGGGGCAGACTGGGCCGGGCCAGCAGATTCTGGTGAATGCGAATGGCGCGGTCCACCTCACCCCGCTTGCGCAGCAGATTACCCAGGGCAATGTGGGTCTCCAGGGTCTCGGTGTTGACCTCCAGAGCGTTGATAAAAGCGTCCACCGCGCCGTCAGGACGACCGTCCAGCAGGTAGTTCAGACCTTTGTAATACTGGCCGGGGAGGTCTGTGGCAGCAACGCGCGCGCTGCGTCGCCCCAGCCACCAGCCAATGCCGACGGCAGCAAACAGCAGGACAAACGCCAGCAGGTCATTCACCGTCTTTGATTCCGGCTACCCGCAAGCGATCCAGTTCCAGTTTACACTTGTCGAGTTTGCGCTGCGCCAAGGACAGGCCTGCACGCAATCTCAGGGTAATGACACTGGATACCAGCATCCCCAGCACGCCTCCCAGGGCGAATGCGGCCAGCAGCCAAAGGGCAAGGCTGCGCGGCGCAAACTCGTGAACCAGCATGTCCAGACCGACCGGCTGCGAATTTTGCAGGGCGAAGAGCACTCCCAGTGCCAGCATTGCCAGTACCACGAGCAGGTATACCACCTTGCGCACTACGTTCATAAGCCTGCCCCTGGTTGCGTCCGCCGCCCTCCGCTCAGAACCCTGCCAACAGACCGAGGTTGACGCGTTCGCGCAACTCTTTGCCGGGTTTGAAATGGGGCACGTATTTACCTGTCAGTTCCACCGTATCACCAGTCTTGGGATTGCGGCCGCGACGAGGCTCGCGATAGTGCAGGGAGAAGCTGCCGAAACCGCGAATCTCAATGCGTTCCCCGGCGGCGAGGGCTTCCGACATGTGTTCGAGAATGGTCTTGACCGCAAGCTCCACATCTTTGAGAGAAAGCTGCTGTTGCCGGGCAGCGATTGCCTCGATCAATTCACTTTTGGTCATTGTGCCTTTGCCCCACGCCTTTTCGGCCATTGTGCCGCTGCCGGGACTATTGCGCAACTTGTTATTTTATAACGAAAAAAGGCCCACCCGAGGGTGAGCCTTTGACTGTGTAGGAGCGCACCCTGTGCGCGACTGGGCTGATCGCCCGCGGAGCGGGCTCCTACAACAATCGTGGGAGTGCGGTCCCCGCGCGATCGCCCGCGCAGCGGGCAGAGAAAGTGGCCTGGGCCAGCGGGCTCCTACAACCGGGTCGTTACTTCTCCATCTGCGCCTTGATCAGGTCGCCGATAGTCGTTGCGGAGGACGTTTCTTCCTGATCTTTCAACGACTTCACAGCTTCTTTCTCATCGTCGAAGTCCTTGGCCTTGATAGACAGGGCCAAGCCGCGGTTCTTGCGATCGACGGAGATGATCTTGGCTTCGACACTGTCACCCACCTTGTACAGGCTGCGGGCATCGTCCACCTTGTCGCGGCTGATGTCGGAGGCCTTGAGGATACCCTCAACCTCGTCCGCCAGCTTGATGGTCACGGACTTGGCATCGACTTCGGTAACTTCGCCGGTGACGATGGAGCCGCGATCGTTCTCTGCGACGTAGCTGGAGAAAGCGTCGTCTTCCAGCTGCTTGATACCCAGAGAGATGCGCTCACGCTCGGGGTCGATGGAGAGGATAACCGTCTCGATTTCATCGCCCTTCTTGTAGTTGCGCACCGCCTCTTCGCCCGCTTCGTTCCAGCTGATGTCGGACAGGTGTACCAGGCCATCGATGTTGCCTTCCAGGCCAATGAAGATGCCGAAGTCGGTGATCGACTTGATGCTGCCGGCAATCTTGTCGCCCTTGCTGTACTGTGATGCGAAGGCGTCCCAAGGGTTCTGCTGGCACTGCTTGATGCCCAGCGAGATGCGGCGGCGCTCCTCGTCGATGTCCAGCACCATGACTTCCACTTCGTCGCCCAGCTGGACGATCTTGGAGGGGTGCACGTTCTTGTTGGTCCAATCCATCTCGGACACGTGCACCAGGCCTTCCACGCCCTCTTCCAGCTCGGCAAAACAGCCGTAGTCGGTGAGGTTGGTAACGCGGGCCTTGACCCGGCTGCCTTCGGGATAGCGGTTGGTGATTTCCACCCAGGGATCCTCGCCCAGCTGCTTGAGACCGAGAGACACGCGGTTGCGCTCGCGGTCGAACTTGAGGATCTTGACGTCGATTTCCTGGCCCACTTCGACAATCTCGGAGGGGTGCTTGATGCGCTTCCAGGCCATATCGGTGATGTGCAGCAGACCATCGACACCGCCGAGGTCCACAAACGCGCCGTAATCGGTCAGGTTCTTGACGATACCCTTGACCGACATGCCTTCCTGCAGGGATTCCAGCAGAGCTTCACGCTCGACGCTGTTGGCCGCTTCCATCACCGCACGACGGGAAACCACGACGTTGTTGCGCTTCTGGTCCAGCTTGATGACCTTGAATTCGAGTTCCTTGTTCTCCAGGTGCGCGGTGTCGCGAACCGGGCGTACGTCAACCAGCGAGCCGGGCAGGAACGCGCGAATGGTGTTGATATCGACAGTAAAGCCACCCTTGACCTTGCCGTTGATAATACCTTTAACCACTTCGTCCGCCTCATGCGCAGCTTCGAGTTCTTTCCAGGACTCGGCGCGCTTGGCTTTCTCGCGGGACAGCTTGGTCTCACCGAAACCGTCTTCCACGGTTTCCAGGGCGACCTGGACCTCATCGCCAATGCTCAGCGAACAGTTGCCGGCGGCGTCGAGGAACTGGGCACGAGGAATCACGCCTTCAGACTTGAGGCCTGCGTGGACGGTGACCCACTCGTTATCGATGTCGATGACAACGCCGGTGACAATGCTGCCGGGTACCATTTCGACTGTTTTCAAGCTTTCTTCAAAGAGTTCAGCGAAGGATTCGCTCATTACACGTTACCTGTCAGTGAGATTACGGCGATAATTCGCCTTGCCGCGCCTCCAGCTGGCACGGGTCATCCAGTTAAACCATTTCCGTGCCACTTCTGGAACCGGCACCGGGAACAGCACTTGCAACACCACCGTCACTGATGAGTGAGCTCAGGCCAGGCCTCTCTCACGCACCGCTGCCATGACGTCGGCAAACACATCGGCAATCGGCATAAGACTGCTGTCGATGACAATGGCATCTTCCGCGGGAATCAGCGGGGAAACGGAGCGGCTGCTATCGCGCGCATCTCGCTCCTCGATGTCCTGCAGAAGGCGCGGGAGACTAACATTTTCTCCCTTTTCGAGCAACTGTCGGTAACGGCGCTGCGCGCGCTCCTCGCTGCTGGCGGTCAGGAAGATCTTCAGCGGGGCATCGGGGAACACCACGGTGCCCATGTCGCGGCCGTCGGCGACCAGTCCCGGGGGCTGCAGGAATTCGCGCTGACGCTGCAACAGGGCCTCGCGGACCGTGGCAATGGCGGCAACCGTGGAGGCGCCTCGACCGCCCTCTTCGGTGCGAATCTCTCGGCTGACATCGGTGCCTTTATAAAGTACCCGCACCTCGCCGTTGGTGTCGGTGAAGAATTCAACCTGCAGATGCCGGGCCACTTCGGTCACCGAGGCAGCATCCTCCCATGACACACCTTCCATCACGCAGGCCTGGCCGGTCACGCGATAGAGGGCGCCGCTGTCGAGAAAATGCCAGTGCAGCGTATCCGCGAGCAGATGACTGAGGGTACCTTTACCGGCACCGCTGGGGCCATCGACCGTGATGACGCTGACAGCGGACATCAGTCGACCCGGGCCGTGATCTGCAGCCCCAGGCCCCGGGCCAGGGCGTCGAAGCCGGGAAAAGACGTGCCCACAGGATCGCAATCGAGAATGCGGATCTCCTCACTTGCGCGCAGGGCCGCAATGGCGAAGGACATGGCTATCCGGTGATCGTGGTAGGTGTGGATGACGCCGCCACCCAGACTGCCACCGTCGATGATGATGCCGTCCTCCAGCACCTCGTTGTGCACGCCCAGCGTGGTCAAGCCCTCGGCCATCGCGGCGATGCGGTCACTTTCCTTGACCCGCAACTCCTCGGCGCCGCGCAGGACGGTGCGACCCGTGGCGCAGGCCGCGGCAATGAAGAGAACCGGAAACTCATCGATCGCGAGCGGCACCTGGTCGAGGGGAATCTCGATGCCAACGAGCGGCGCGTGACGCACGTGGATGTCTGCCACCGGCTCACCGCCCACTTCCCGATGGTTTTTCAGGGTGATATCCGCGCCCATCAGCTGCAGGATGTTGATGACCCCGACGCGCGTCGGATTGATGCCGACATGAGTCAGGAGCAGATCGGAACCCGGCGCAATACTGGCCGCCACCAGGAAAAACGCCGCCGACGAGATATCGGCCGGCACATCAATCTCCGTCGCCTGCAGACGCCCGCCGCCCTCCAGACTGATCACGCCGTCATCATTGCGGACGTCATAGCCGAAGCCGCGCAGCATGCGCTCGGTGTGGTCGCGGGTGGGGGCAGGCTCGGTCACCGAGGTCCGGCCCTCGGCGTAGAGCCCAGCCAACAGAACCCAGGATTTCACCTGGGCGCTGGCCATCGGCAGGTCGTAGTGAATACCCTGCAGTTTCTGGCCACCGTGGACTCGCAGGGGCGGCCTGCCATCGGCGCTGCCGTCAATGCTGGCGCCCATCAGGCGCAGCGGGTCAATCACCCTGCCCATGGGGCGCTTGCGCAGGGAGACATCACCGGTCAGCTCGCTGTGAAAGTCCTGCCCTGCCAGGAGACCGGCGATAAGACGCATGCTGGTACCGGAATTGCCCATATCCAGCGCCGCGGCGGGCGCCCTGAGCCCGTGCAGGCCGACGCCGTGCACCGCCACCTCGCCGTCCTCCGGGCCTTCTATGGCGACGCCCATGGCGCGAAATGCCGCCACGGTGGCCAGCGCATCTTCGCCTTCAAGGAAGCCGCTCACCCGGGTAGTGCCCTCGGCAAGAGCCCCGAGCATGATGGAACGGTGAGAAATGGACTTGTCCCCGGGGACCCGGGCTTCGCCGCTGATAACACCGCCGGGCAATAACTGGAATTCCATGACTGGCCTCTTTTCTGTCGGGATTTGTCGGCTTCAGGCAGGACGCTGGCCGCGAGCGGCAAGCTCGGCGGCAAAAGCATCGCGGGCATCCTTGGCCCGGCTGAAGGTTGCCAGCAAGGTGTCCGCCTGCTGCTCGTCAATGGCAGAGCGCAACGCCAGCAGGTGCTCGCTGAACAGGTCGATAGCCTGCAGCAGTGCCGGCCGGTTGGCAATGGCGATGTCCCGCCACATCACCGGATCGCTGGAAGCAATGCGGGTGAAGTCGCGAAAACCACCGGCGGCAAAACGAAAAATGTCGGTGCTGGCGGCGCCCTGGGCGAGCGCATCCACCAGGGCGTAGGCGAGGACGTGGGGCAGGTGGCTGGTGGCCGCCAGCACCCGGTCGTGCTCCTCAACCCCCATGTCGACGACCTCCGCGCCGGTGCTGGCCCACATGGCGCGCACCAGGGCCACTGCAGAGGCGTCATTGCCGGGTACCGGGGTCAGAATCACCCGGTGGTTCACAAACAGCTGGGCATTGGCGGCCTCCACACCGCTGCGCTCGGAGCCGGCTATGGGATGACCCAGTACCAGCCGCGGCGGCATACCGCCCCAGACCGCTTCAGCAGTGCTCCGCAGGTTGCCCTTGACGCTGGCGACATCGGTGATCACCGGCGGCTGGGAACGGCCCCGCAGACGCGGCAGAATACGCTCCAGCATCTGTGCCGCCACCAGGGTGGGCGTGGCAACAACCAGGATATCGGCGGCATCAACTGCCGCCTCAAGGTCCAGGGTGTAGCTGTCGATAATGCCGAGTTCCACGCCTCGCTGCAGCGAGGCCTCGCGATGGCCCCAGCCGATGCAACGTCGGCAGAAACCGTTGTGGCGCAGGGCGGCAGCCAGGGAGCCGCCGATCAGGCCCAGCCCAAGTATGACAACAGTGGGGCTGCTGACCTGCGGTTCAGCTACCGGATCAGCCACGACTACAGCACCGCCCGCGGGTAGGAGCCCAGCGGTTTCAGCAGGATGGATTGCTCTTCCAGTTCGGTGACGATGCCGCGGATGGCCTCGTCCTGCATGTGACCCTCGAATTCGATAAAAAAGACATAGGCCCACTTTTCCGTGCGCGAGGGCCGGGTATCGATCCGGGTCAGGCTGACGCCGGCCCGACGGAAGGGATCCAGCAGGGTGAACAGGGCGCCCGGTTTGTTGCGGCTGGAGACAATCAGGGAAGTCTTGTCACGCCCGCTCGGCGGCACTTCTTCCCGACCCACTACCAGGAATCGGGTGGTATTGTCGGGGTAGTCTTCAATGTGCTCGGCGAGTTTGTCCAGCTGATACAGTTCGGCAGCCATGTCCCCCGCCACCGCGGCGATGCCGGGCGTGATCGCTGCCAGACGCGCCGCTTCCCCGTTACTGCTGACCGCCTCACGCTCCACTTTTGGCCAGTGGGCATCCAGCCAGCTGCGGCACTGGGCCAGCGCCTGCTGATGGGCGCAGATACGGGTGATGGATTCCTCGCCGGTACCGGGCGCCACCAG
>JBLRXF010000004.1:0-23491 GCA_047920875.1 Haliea sp.
ATAACGATCGGCATCGAACCCCCTGGAGCCGAGGAGGTGGAGGAGGTGCGACGCCTGGCTCGCACGTCGCCGTCGGAGGGCCACGCCCAGTTCACTGGCGGGGATGCCGAGGAGGTGTTCGTACCCCTCTGGGAATCCGACCCGGAAGTCCTGGAGGGCGCGTGCAAGCCCCGAGAAGCACTCTGCCCGGTCGAACCAAGGGAGGAACGGGAAGTGGACCACGGGCACCGAACTGGGCATCCCCTCCGGAAAGCCTTCCCCCTGCGCTCGGAACTCAGCGGGAAGCAGGCCAACCCGAGATGCAGCGAGGAGGATGCCCCGTCCCCTCGCAGAACCGACGATCCATGCGCCGGGGGCCACCTCCCGGAGGGTCTGGACGGGTCCCCACGCCTGGTTGGCTACAGTATAAAACTCTCCGCCTGCATTGCAGACCAGCAGCTTGTGACCCTCAATTTCAACTGCTCTGGAGGTGTTCGGCTCCAGCTCTGCGGCGGGAAAAACACGCTGAAAGTTTTCCACTCAAATGTTCCTCAGTATTCTTGAAAGCCATACACCGCAATCAGTGCGACACCTTATAGCTCAGGAGTGGCCGTGTCGGGGTCATTGGCCAGATAGTAGTTTACCCACTTGTGGAAATACTGATTGCCACGCTCATTGCGCCCGAACAGCAACTCTTTGTGAGCACCCGATTCCAATCCGCGCTGAACCTGCAGGCCGAGCTGATAGTCTTCCCGGTCAACCACCGATTGCAGCCAGTCCATCATCTGCTCGTTGGCGGCAACGCCCGCGTCATCCACGGGCGCCTCGCGATTGATAAAATACAATATCGTACGATTCTCCGCAGGAGTAGGCCCGGGAATCAACTGAGCTATCTGGGTGATTTCCGGCGCGACAAAAATCGACACATTGGGGAAAAGGGTTCGAATGAAGTCATAACCATCATTCTCGTATTGCCAAAGATCCTGCTTCGGCACTTCACGCAGTTTGGCGATTGTCTTTTGCGGGAAACCGATCCTCAGGTGGGGCCCGTAGGCCTCAAAGTGCATGATGTTGGAGTAGGTGCGAGGAAAGATGGTCTCGGGATGGGCCGCAGCGAAGTGATATCCTTCCAGATATCCGTCATAGGCCACTTTCCAGTTAGCGCCAAAAATCTCCCGCTGGCCGCAGTAGTGCCATTTATCGAAACCCTTGCTACCGATATCTTCGATCATGCCGCCGAGGAACTCCTCGAAGTCCACCTCAAGGCCGGGGGTGAGCACGGCGAATATAAGGCCGCCTCGCTCGTAACAGGCGAGCTGGGTCAGGCCTCTGGATTCCTTGTCGACTTCGCCGAATTTCTTGTACTCGGCGACCCCACGCAGAGCACCATCAAGGCCAAAAGACCAGCGGTGGTAAGGACAGGTAAAGAGCTTCTCATGACCACAGGCCTCGGTCGTCAGCGTCATGCCCCGGTGACTGCAGACATTCAGCATCACCCGCACACTGCCGTCATCGATGCGGGTAATCAGCAGCGGCATGCCGAGGATGTCCAGAGTCTTGAAACTTCCGGGCTCCGGCAGTTCCAGAGACAGACCCACCATGATCGGGAGCCGCTTGAAAATCAGCGCCATTTCCCGTTCCCAGGTTTCCTGGTCGGTGTAGGCACTGGCCGGCACGGGCATTACACCCTCCGCCTGGTCGGTAGTGCTGTTCTCGACATAGTCGAGCATGCGCTCGACGGCCTCGTTGTAGCGTTCGTTCAGGTCCATGTCCTCATCACCTCTGTCTGCTGGTGTACCGTATCATGCTGGCCGTTTCCAAATGGCGCCAGGCAAACCTCCTTGCGACTCAATCCTCCGGCATCACCACCGGACCAACTGACTTGAGCTCATACTGGCGTGCATCCATCGACAGCACTTCAAGGCCGGCTGCCGTGGCGATAAAATCCCGAATATGGCTGGTGCGCAAGTGAGCATCCAGATCAGCCTGGGATTCCCACTGCTCGGAGATCCAGACCACGTTGGGTTCACAGATATCTCTGGCCATACCATACAGCAGGCAGCCTTTTTCCTTGAGTGTAGGGGCCACCAGCGATTGGGCGGCCTCTATGTAGCGATCGGCATCGGCAGCCGCGAGCTCCACTTTTGCAATAATGGCAAGCATGTCGTTCTCCTGATTGTGTTGTAAGTGTATCTTCAGTGATTCATATCTACCGTGCGCATCAGCGTCCTGCTGGCCTGCGACACCCGCAGTGCTGCAGCTTCAGCAGACATCGTGTCCAGCTCATCGGCGAAAACTTCCGGTCCAATGCTGGTTATCCCGCCCTTTTCAGCCAATATGGCAATGAACTCGGATAGCGGCAGCTCTCCCTCACCTGGAACCTTGCGAAACCGCAGACAATCCTCAAGCAGGTCCGCAGTCCGCGGCTGCATCGCCGCATCTGCCAGCTGTACCGTGCGGATGCTGCCCTGCGGCATGGCGCGCAATAACGAGAGATCGGCATTACCGCGAAAGAAGTGCCAGCTGTCCAGGAGCACGGCTGCATTGCCCGCGCCCGACGCCTCCACAATGCGCCAGGCCGAGACCAGATCAGGCACCCCCCACATGGGAATGCACTCCAGGTCCACTTGAATCTCCAGCGCAGCCGCCCGCTCGCAGAATGCAGCGAAGGCGTCCACCAGTTGCGACAATGGGGCGGTGGCCGGATCAAACACGCCGGTAGCGCAGATAGCGGGCAGGGACAGTTCTTCGCAGCAGCGCAGACACTCGTCAGCCGACATGGAGAACACGTCTCTGACGGCGGCGGGAGTAGACGCGGCAAAGGGCAATGGAGACCACTGGGCGAAACCATCAAAGTGCCCCAGCCTTACACCATGATCGGCAGCCGCGGCTACTATATCGCGCGGCAGCCACCTCTGGTCACGCAGCTGCCGGTAAGTCAGGGGCCCGATCGGCAGCACGTCGAAACCACCCAGCGCAGCAGCGTGCAACTGCTCCGCAAAACTGTGGGTCTTGACACAGGCAGGCCAGAGAGCGAGATCCATGGGATCAGCGCACCCGCGCCGCCGCAGCCTGCTCCAATCCGTTGAACATCAAGGCATAGGCTCCCTGGAGGAATTCCCGCGCCTGGCTCTCGCCACCTGCTTCGGCCTCAAACTCACCCAGGTACTCTACCCGGCTACCCCCATCATCAAGCGCTGTGATACGGCCGGTTGCCTGGTACTGAAGCAAGCCCGCCGGCTTGGTACCGACAATGGACAAGCGCCAGACGAGTGCTGCCGGATCCAGATGATCAAGACGCTCGCTTACTGGCGCCGGCATGCCTTCGTTATAGATATGCCGAACCATGCCGATACCGGTGCCCTCCAGCTCAACGCGCTCTATGTTCACGGCGCCACCGGCGGGCCACCAGGCCTCGATGTTGCCAAAATCGGCTATCAGGTCCCACAGAGTTTGCGGGGGCGCCCGAAAATCGTGCTGCGCTTCAATCGTGGTCATTGTCATGGCGATCTATGATCCTTATTATCCGAGCGTAATCTCACTTCTGGCAGGATAGGATCGGCAACTATTAAAGTCAAGCATGTTTGCTTTTTTAGTGCGACGCCGCCGCGCCCGATAGAATGCCTTGGCGCTGCCAGAATCTCTTGGCCGGCGCTGGCTGGCTCAGACCAGCAGACTCACAGCTTAAAAATACACAGACCAGCTTGTTTGTTTTAATCCCGCATGGTAGGGTTATTTACAGTAAGCGCTGGTCTACCTGAGGGCTTTGCGTCCAGCTGGGTCGCTCTCCTGCGGACCGTGCAGGTGTCCGGCCAACACGATCTCCTGCATCGCAGCGTTCATGCTTTCTGTCTCGAACGCCAGCAGGGATTTCACAAACGGTTGAAAAGAGCGCTGAGAGACTGGCTGTATTCGCAAAGGGGAACATGCATGACAGGCCAACTGCAAGACAAGGTCGCGCTGGTAACGGGTGGCACCAACGGAATTGGTGAAGCCGCAGTACACGGGCTGACTGCCCAGGGTGCCCAAGTAGTTTTCACCGGCGGCAATGAAGAGGCTGCCGCTCGAATCAGCGCCGCCACGGGTGCACTGTTTGTCAGACACCGGGTCGAGGACGCCGCCGGCTGGGACCGGGTCGTTGAGACAATCTCGCAAAAAATGGGGCGGCTGGACATCGCTTTTGCCAATGCCGGCATTCACCTCGGAGACAGCGATATCGAGACTGTCAGCCTGGATGCCTGGCGCTCGATCATTGACGTCAACCTGACCGGAAGCATGCTGACCTGCCAGAACGCGATCAAGCTGATGAAGGCAAATCCCGATGGGACTGGTGGATCCATCATACTCAACAGCTCAATCAACGGGATTCTGGCGCTCGCAGGCGATGTGGCCTATTCCACTACCAAAGGGGCGCTGCGCTTGCTGGCCAAGTCCACTGCCGTGCACTGCGCCCGCCAGAGACTGAACATTCGCTGCAATACCATTCATCCGGGCGTAATCGAAACGCCGCTGATCAAGGGTGCCATCGCCAACGCTCCCGACCCCCAGGCTGCACGGACGCTGCTGGAAAACGTCGCTCCCGTTGGCCGACTGGGTCGCAGCGAGGAAATTGTCGCGCTGTTGCTGTACCTCGCCTCAGATGCGGCCCAGTTCGTCACCGGTGCAGAATTTGTGATCGACGGCGGAGCAACAGCAGGCCTGCCCGGCGTTTGATAAACCGCCGGGATAGCCCCGGCCCAACCTCAATAGCAGGCCGGGGGCACCACTCGCCTAGCGCTGCTTATTCCCCATGAAGTACGCTGAACTTGCGGTGAGCAAACAACCACTGCCCGCCCCGGCGGACACAGACGTCATCGTACTGCCCTCGAGGCCGGATCTCTGTGCCATCCTGCATCACAGCAACTTCGGCCGTGTAACTGCGCATGATAGCCCGGTCACCATCGACCTCAATGCTCCCGGCCTGGGCCATCATGTGGACGAAGGGAAACAGCTCCATCGCCTCCAGCCAGCCGGCCACAATCGCTTCACGACCGCTGATACCATCCATCCCGAGATGTGGCAGTTGCCACACCCCGTCCTCGGCCCAGGTCTTGCCCCAGGCCTCGCCGTCGCGCTGATTGACTGCATCGCAGTAGTTGTCCAGCAGTTCGCGAATAAGCTCTCGGTCCTGCAGTGGTCCGGTAAAAGGCATAGTACTCTCCTGTTATCTAAAGGTTTTCACGATACATTCTCTTTGGCAGAGGCACTGGCCCTCTCCCCCGCCACGGCTTGCTGATACCAGCCCTCCAGCTGATCGGTAATGTGTTCGATCATGCGTCTGGCCCGCTGCTGTTTGCGGGTGGCCATGTGGCTCAGGGCCATGCCCTGCATGGAAAACTGCACCACGTCATTGGCCAGCCCCAGAACATCCAGTTTTTCCCAGTGCGGGAACACGTTCTTGACCGTGTCGAAAAAATGGTTCTCAAATTCCCTTTCTACACGCTGCAGCACTTCGCCCAGTTCCGGGTCGGTGCGCGAGGCCGCGAGGAGTTCCTGGTACGCCCTAAAAGAAGGCAAATTGACGTAGCTCCAGGCCGCTTCCACCGACCTGCGAATAGCCGCCCGCTCCAGCGATGTGCCCGGCATATCGATACCCTGCATCAATCTCATATACTCCTGCAGACGCCTCTGATGGACATGCTCGACGACCGCCATGATCACTGCCAAGCGCGAGGGAAAATGGTGCATCATGGCACCCCGGGAGACGCCCGCATACTTGGCGATCAGGGCAGCGGTGGTGCGGCGATAACCCTGCTCGACCAGGCAGGTAACCGCCGCATCCAGAATCAGCTTGCGAGTCATCGCGCTTTTCTCGGCTTGCCACCCATCTCCTCGCCGCGGGGCACTGCCTCGCCGCCTGTTGATCTCCGCGTCCGCTGCAGTCACTCTACCGCTCCTTCACCCGCTCACTACCTGTGTTGCAATCAGCCGCGACACCGACTGGTTTTCCAGACCACGAGGATATACCAGATAAAACCGTCACGCATCCAACTTTCAAACATACCTGCTTGCTTTTTTTATCTCGGGCCTCTATATTGCCGAAAGTGTAATTTCGAGGCATATCTGGCTTTATTCAGCTTCACCTACAGTGGCTGGTAGCGGTCAGATTTACCCCAATAAAAAGCTAATGGAGACACCCATGTCCTACAGCGCCGATTTTTTACTTGACGCCTACCGCACCATGAAGACCATCCGCCTGTTCGAAGAGCGGGCAATCAAGGAATTCGAAGGGGGCAATATCCCGGGCTTCGTCCACGTCTACGATGGCCAGGAAGCCGTTGCCGTCGGTATCTGCATGCATCTGACCGACAAGGATATTATCGGCAGCACCCACCGCGGCCACGGCCACTGTATCGCCAAGGGCTGCGACGTCATCGGCATGATGAAGGAGATCATGGGCAAGGCCGACGGCCTGTGCAAAGGCAAGGGTGGCTCCATGCACATTGCTGATATTGACAAGGGCATGCTGGGAGCCAATGCCATCGTGGGCGGTGGACCACCACTGTGCAACGGGGCCGCGTTAAGCGCAAAAACGCTCGGCACCAAAACGGTCGCCGTATCCTTCAGCGGTGATGGCTCTTCCAACCAGGGCACGGTGATGGAAGCACTGAACCTCGCCGTCGTGTTGCAACTGCCCCACCTGTTCGTCTTTGAGAACAACGGCTACGGCGAAGGCACGGGCGCCGACTACGCCGTGGGCAGTCGCGATATCGCCGGCCGCGCCGCTGCTTTCGGAATGCCCGCCAGCAAGGTTGATGGGACCGACTTTTTTGCCGTGTATGAGGGCGCTGCAGCTGCCATACAGCTGGGTCGCGATGGTGGCGGCCCCAGTGCGCTTGAGGCCGATGTGGTGCGCTTCAACGGTCACTTTATCGGCGATCCGCAGCTGTACCGCGGCAAGGACGAGGTGAAGAATCTGCGTCTTCAGCGGGATTGTCTGACCAATTTCCGCACCAGGGTGACCGCCGAGGGCTGGATCAAGGAAGAACAGCTGGATGAAATCGACAGCGCTGTTGCCGCACTGATCGAGCAAGCCGTCAGCGAGGCGCTCGCGGCACCGGAGCCCGATGTGGCAGAACTCACCACCGACGTTTACTGTTCTTACTAGGGAGACTCACCATGAATAATCCAGCAAAGGCGAACTCCCCCGAGACTGCGGGCTCAAGCTCCATGAAGACAATCCGCGAAGCCATCAATGAAGCGATTTATCAGGAAATGGAGCGCGATCCCACTGTCATCCTGATGGGCGAGGAGGTCTCCGGTGGCGCTGGCTGCGAAGGCCAGGACGATGCCTACGGCGGCGTATTCGGTGTTACCAAGGGCCTGATGCCTGCCTTCGGCCGTGAGCGGGTCATCGACACCCCGATTACCGAATCGGCCATCATCGGGGCTGCTGCAGGGGCTGCAAACACCGGGCTGCGACCGATTGCGGAACTCATGTTTTTCGACTTCATCGGCGTCTGCTTCGACCAGATATTCAACCAGGCCGCCAAGTTCCGCTACATGTTTGGCGGCAAAGCCAAAACCCCCATGGTGATTCGCGCGACGGTCGGCGCAGGCATGCGCGCTGGCGGGCAGCACTCCAATATGCTGCACCCGGTGGTGGTACACATCCCCGGCCTGAAAGTGGTTATGCCCAGCAATGCCTATGATGCCAAGGGACTGATGATTGCGGCAATTCGCGATGACGATCCGGTCATCTTCCTGGAACACAAACTGCTCTATGACCACAAGTGCGAGGTTCCAAACCAGTCCTACTGCATCCCCTTTGGTGAGGCCACCTTTACCCGCCAGGGCTCTGCCGCCACCGTGGTCGCCATCTCGGCCATGGTGCCCAAGGCCAACGCGGTAGCGGACAAGCTTGCCAAGGAAGGTATTTATATCGATGTGATCGACCCGCGCACCGTTTCTCCGCTGGACCATGAAGCCATTATCGAAAGCGTGGAACAGAGCGGACGACTGGTTATAGTTGACGAAGCTCACGAGCGCTGCAGTCTGGCTGCAGACATTTCCAGCATCATCGCCGAACGCGCCTTCTACGCCCTGCGCGCACCCATTCGCAAGGTGACCGCGCCCCATGCTCCAGTGCCGTTCTCACCCTCTCTGGAAGACGCCTACATTCCCAGTGAAGCACGTATCGAGCAAGCCATCCGTGACGTTCTGGGGGCCTGATCATGAGCCAGATATACGCAATCAAGATGCCCAAGTGGGGCATGGAAATGACCGAGGGCACGATCGGAGACTGGCACGTAGCAATTGGTGACCAGGTCAGCAAAGACGATGACCTGGTGGACGTTGAGACCAGCAAGATCGTGAACACCGTTACCGCCCACGCCACAGGCGTACTGCGGAGGATCATCACCAAGCAGGGTGAGCTGCTGCCCGTAGGCGCTGTGCTGGGAGTACTGGCAGCCGCCGACACGGACGATGCCGCCATAGACGAATTTGTCAGAGCGCTGGGGGCTGGTGCAGCAGCGGAACCAATACCCGCAAAACCTGCACCCGCCGCCAGCGAGCCGCCCACAGCAACCCCCGACCGCGCCGAAACCGCTCCCGCGACAAAGCAGGCGTCATCTGGATCTCTGGCCGCCCTCGGCGAGGGAGAGGACGACAGCGAGGTATTCGCCTCGGCAGTCGCGCGCAGGCTGGCGGCCGAGTATGGCGTCAACCTGCACCAGATCAAGGCGACAGGCCACCACGGCCGGGTCAGCAAGGCGGACCTGGAGCAGGCGATTGTTGCCGCGGGCGGCACGCTGGCCGGCCCTGCGCCGGCGCTGGCCAGGGGCGAGCGACCCTCCACGGGCAACGACAGCAAGGTCCGCGCCACACCGGTGGCCAGACGCCTGGCCGCGGAACTGAACATCAACTTGCTGGACTGCCGCGCCAGCGGAACTCGCGGCCGGGTCAGCAAGGCGGATGTCGAAGCGCTGGCTGCGCGCCGCGCCGGGCCAGCCACACGGACCAGTCCGGTGAATACTGTGCAGGATGCGGTTGCGGAATTCGAGGAACAACCGCTCACCGGTATGCGCAAGACCATCGCCGCGCGCCTGCAGCAGTCAAAACAGACGGCGCCCCATTTCCGCGTCCATATCGATGCCGAGATTGATGCCCTGCTCGCCCTTCGCCGCAGTATCAACGACAGCAATACGCAGGCCAAGGTCTCGGTCAACGACTTCATCATCAAAGCCTGCGCCTGCGCTCTGCTCAAAGTGCCAGCAGTCAACGTGCAGTTTGACGGTGAAACAGTGCGCCGCTTCGCGGATGCCGACATCGCCGTAGCCGTGGCCCTCGACGAGGGGCTGATTACACCGATCGTGCGCCAGGCCAACCGCAAGGGACTGATCGCCATCTCCAATGAAGTACGCGACCTCGCGACCCGGGCCAAGCTGGGCAGGCTCAAGGCCGAGGAATTCCAGGGCGGCACCTTCAGCGTCTCCAACCTGGGCATGTTTGGCATCAAGCAGTTCGACGCCATTATCAACCCGCCCCAGGGAGCGATTCTGGCGGTAGGTGCGGGTGAAGCCCGGCCTGTGCTGCGCGACGGCGAGTGGCAGACTGCCACCGTGATCAGCCTTTCCCTGTCCAGCGATCACCGGATTATTGATGGCGCGGTCGCCGCTCGCTTCATGGCAGCGTTGAAGGGCTATCTGGAACAGCCCGGCACGATGCTGGGGTGAGGAGCCTGCGATGAAAGAGAAATTCGACCTGGTCGTTGTCGGCAGCGGACCCGGTGGCTACGTCGCCGCCGTACGCGCGGCGCAGCTGGGCTTCAGAACGGCACTGATCGAACGCGATCAGATGGGTGGCGTGTGTCTGAACTGGGGCTGTATTCCCACCAAGGCACTGCTTCGAGGTGCGGAGTTGGCCCATAGTCTGAGCCAGGCTCAGGCCTTCGGAATCACTGTCGGTGACGTCGCTATCGACGTGTCCAGGCTTGTCGCCCACAGTCGTCAGGTGGCGGCGAAGCTGTCCGGTGGCATTGACTATCTGATGCAAAAAAATGGCATCTCTGTCATTCGTGGCAGTGCCCGGCTCAGCGCCAAGTGCGAACTCACCGTCGCTACTGACCAGGGTGACCGGATCGTGGGCGCTGAGCACATTATCCTGGCCACCGGCGCGCATGCACGCGAGCTGCCCGGCATCGCCATCGATGGCGAACGTGTCTGGGGTGCCCGTGAAGCGATGACGCCAAGCAGTGTCCCCGCGCGGCTGTTGATCATTGGCGCCGGCGCGATCGGCGTGGAATTTGCCAGCCTGTACCATGACCTGGGCAGCGAGGTGATCCTGGTGGAAGCGCTGGACCGCATACTGCCGGTGGAGGACGAAGAGGTATCTGCCTTTATCCACAAGGCTTTTACCTCGCGAGGGATTACCGTGCATACGAGAGCCAGGGTAGAGGCCGCAACGCCAGACGCCAACGGCGTTGTCGTACAGTTACGCGGTGCCGATGGCGAACTCCAGCAGATAAGCGCAGACCGCCTCATTCAGGCGGTGGGCATTTCCGGGAATATCACTGAGCTGGGATTGGAGGCATTGGCAGTCGAGACGAGCCGCGGCTTTATCGTCACCGACGACTACTGCCGCACCAACCTGGTGGGGCTGTATGCGATTGGCGACGTTGCCGGCCCCCCGTGGCTGGCGCACAAGGCCAGCCACGAAGCCGTGCTGTGCGTGGAAAAAATTGCAGGGGTTGAGGGAGTACACCCGCTCGATGCCACCCGAATCCCCGGCTGTACCTACTGCCGGCCGCAGGTGGCCAGCGTGGGACTCACCGAGGCGCAGGCACGCGCTACTGGCCGTCCCGTCAAGGTGGGACGCTTCAACCTGGCGGCCAACGGCAAGGCGCTGGCCATTGCCGAAGCCCAGGGCTTTGTCAAAACCATTTTTGACAGCGGTAGCGGCGAATTACTCGGCGCGCATATGGTTGGACCGGAGGTCACGGAACAGATTCACGGCTATGCCCTGGCCCGCAGCATGGAGGCCACCGAAGCTGATCTCATGCACACCGTGTTCCCCCATCCGACCCTGTCGGAAGCTATGCACGAGTCGGTCCTGGATGCCTGGGACATGGCCATCAACCAATAGGAGAATTGCTTGCGTACACAACTGCCGATCAAGGAGGGCCTGTTTACCTGGCCCTCCGAGTGTCCCCAGCTGCTCGGCAGCCGTTGCCTGAGCTGTGGTGAGTTTGCGTTTCCCAGCCAACCGGACTGTCGCAGCTGTTGCAGCCGCGACACCGAGATTGTGGAGCTGGGTGATAAGGGAACCCTCTGGACCTGGACCATCCAGACTTTTATGCCCAAGTCGCCCTATCACAGCGACGAGACGGGGGAGACCTTCAAGCCTTACGGCGTTGGCTACGTGGAGATGCCCGGAGGCTTGCGGGTCGAGGCCCGACTGCGGGAGAGCGAGCCAGGGCAGCTGGCCATCGGCATGCCCATGGAACTGGTGATAGAGCCGTTCAGGACCGATGCCGAGGGCAACCAGCTGCTGAGTTTCTGTTTTCAAAGCATCCGGGAGGCGCAATAGCATGGACGTTGCAATCATTGGCCTGGGCTTGCACCCCTTCGGTCGCAGTGCCGGCATGACCGGCCTGCAGCAGGGTGCCGCCGCCGTGCGCAGTGCGCTGGCGGACGCCGGCGTGGGTTGGCAAGATATACAGTTTGCATTCGGCGGCAGCCAGGATGGCGGCAATGCCGACTCGCTGGTCAACGAGCTGGGGCTGACCGGACTCCAATTCACCAACATCTGGAACGGTTGCGCCACTGGCGGCAGCTCGCTCAGCGCAGCATTCTCGGCCATCAAATCGGGCCAGTATGAGTTGGGCGTCGTGGCGGGTTTCGATAAACACCCTCGTGGCGCATTCAATCCGCAGCCCGCTGACTGGGGCCTGGACGACTGGTATGGCGAAACCGGGCTGATGCTGACCACCCAGTTTTTCGCGATGAAAATCCAGCGCTACATGCACGATTACGGCATCACCGACGATGCACTGATCCGGGTCGCTGAAAAGGCCTTCCACAACGGTTCCCTGAATCCATCGGCCTGGCGTAGAACCGCCCTGAGCTATGAGGAAATCGCCCACTCGGCAATGGTCAGTCATCCCCTGCGCAAATACATGTTCTGCAGTCCCGCCGAGGGCGGCGCCGCCTTGGTGGTGTGCAATGCCGATATCGCGCACCGCTTCAGCCGCAAGCCGCTGTACCTGAAAACTGCGGTGGTACGCAGTCGCCACTACGGCAGCTTCGAAGTGTTCAGCCCCTCCCAGGCCCCCCAGGTCAGCCCGGCACCCACCGTGACCGCATCCCGCGCCGCATTCGAGCTGGCGGGCATAGGCCCGGAGGACGTGGATGTGTTGCAACTGCAGGATACGGACAGCGGTGCCGAAATCATGCACATGGCCGAGAATGGTTTTTGTGAACACGGTGAGCAGGAGGCCCTGCTGCGCGAAGGTGCCACACGTATTGATGGCAGGCTCCCGGTAAATACCGATGGCGGCTGTCTCGCCAATGGCGAACCCGTGGGCGCTTCCGGTCTGCGCCAGGTCCATGAGATCTGTGTGCAGTTGCGCGGGGAAGCCGGTGCCAGGCAGGTTCCCGGTTCACCTGCGGTCGGCTATACCCATGTCTACGGTGCGCCGGGAATAAGCGGCGTTACCATCATTACAACCTGACCCACCAACAGCGCCGCGGTCGTCCACAAGTGACAACAGCGAACAGAGTAGTAGCGGAGGAAATATCCATGGGCAAAACAGAGCAACCACGGCAGCAGGGCGACAACGTGCGCTGCGAGGGCACCTCCTTCCAGGATCTGCTGGATCTGGAAGAAGTACCGGTCCCGGCCTTCTTGCGTGAAAATACGAACCCGTACATGGGCGATGACGATTTGCCGGTGGACCGGTACATCTCGCGCGAATTCCACGACCTCGAACGTGAGCGGTTGTGGCCCCGGGTTTGGCAGATGGTTTGTCGCGAGGAGGATATTCCCGAGGTCGGCGATCACCACGTATACACCATCTTTGATCAGTCGGTGATCGTTACCCGCTCCGCCGCAAGCGAGATCAGGGGCTACATCAACTCCTGCCTGCACCGGGGCCGACTGCTGCGAGACGAAGGCGGCTGCGTCAATGAATTCCGCTGCCCGTTCCACGGCGCCACCTGGGGCCTGGATGGCAGCTTCAAAGGGATTCCCTGCGAGTGGGACTTCCGCCATCTGGAAAATCGCGACATGAGCCTGCCGGAAGTCAAGGTGGGACGCTGGGGCGGTTTTGTGTTCATCAATTTCGACCGCGATGCGGCACCGCTTGAAGATTATCTTGGCGTGTTGCCGGAACATTTCTCGCGCTATCCGCTCGAGGATTATTACAAAGCCATTCACGTACAGCGTGAGGTTGCATGCAACTGGAAAGTTGGCGCAGAAGCCTTCATGGAGTCGTTTCACACCGTCGAGACACACCGCCAGATCATGACATTCACGGGCGACGCCAATTCTCAGTACGACACCTTCGGCGACAATATCAGCCGCTCGGTTACCCCCATGGGTGTGCCCAGCCCCCACCTGAGCGGCGTTAGCGAAGAGGCCGTAATGCGGGATATTCTCAAGCTGTCAGGCCGCATGGCACTGGACAGCGACGAGGGGCTGGACATGCCTGAGGATCTGACCGCCAGGAAATATGTCGGCGAGATGAACCGCAAGATTTTTGAAGAGGCCTCCGGTACTGACCTGTCCGATGCGACTCTCTCGGAACTGGAAGATGCCATACTGTACAGCCTGTTCCCCAATTTCCAGATCTGGATTGGCTATCACGGCAACATTGTCTACCGCTTCACCCCCAACGGCGACGACCCTGACAGCTGCATATTCGACATCATGTTGCTGATGCGCTATCCCAAGGGCGAACAGCGTCCCGCCTCCGTACCCGTGCACAGGCTGCCAGCCGATCAGCCGTTCAGCTCGGCACCCGAGCTCGGCGCACTGGGGCCGGTGTTCGACCAGGATGACAGCAATATGGGGGCGGTCCAGCGCGGCATGAAGGCATCGCGCAAGGGCACAGTCAGCCTTGCCAGCTACCAGGAAAGCCGGATTCGGCATTTGCACCAGACCCTGGACAAGTATCTCAAGGGCTGAAACGGATACGGGGAGGTAAGGCAATGACCAGACAGGCAAACCCTGCGGGCCGCATTAATTGTGTGCTGATAGCCGGTGGGCAGTGGCACGACATCGACTTTGCGCGCTTGGAGCTACTGCAGTTGCTGGCCGAGGACGACCGGGTCCGGGTACGCGTGTTCGAGGACTACAGCAACATCGAGGCAATCCGCGAAGCGGACTTCCTGGTCACTTACACCTGCAACGTGGTGCCGCCGCTGGAGGTCCAGGAGGCGCTGCGGGACTGGGTAGCGGCCGGCGGTCGCTGGTATGCCCTGCACGGTACCAATTCGGTTATCCGGATGATGTCTGACGGGCTCTACGGCACACCCGACTGGAGCCCGCTGTTCATGGAAACTCTGGGTTCGATGTTTCGCTCACACCCACCCATTGCGCCCTACACAGTCTCGGTAGCGGATCCGGAGCATCCCCTGGTGCGAGATATCGATAGTTTTGAAAGCACCGATGAGCTCTACCTGATGCGCACCTACGGTGACCTGCAGATATTGCTCGACACCGAATATGCGGGCGCAGCGCCCGGGTTTGTGGAGGACAACTGGGAGCATGCACGTCATCCGGTGTTCTATATTCACGAGGTTGGCGCAGGAGCGGTGCTGTATCTGACCCTGGGACATTGCCGGCACCACTATGACATGCAGCCGGCCATGGATTTCTGGCCCACCAAGGAACGTTGCGCGTGGGATTTACCGGTGTTCTACACCCTGCTGAGAAGGGGTCTGAAGTGGGCTATCGAGCCGCTGGACGCCAGCAGTGCACAGGCGCGTGCGGCCGCCGAAGCGGCAGCCACCAGCCCCTGAAAGAGACTATTGCGGGTGTCGCCTGCGACACCCGCATCGACTCAGAATTGCAGCCGCTTGGTGAAGCCACCATCGATAATCACGTTGGTACCGGTGGTAAAGCCTGCCAGCGGGCTGGCCAGCAGCGCCACCTGATTGGCGACCTCGGCTGCAGAACCCATACGTCCAGTGGGAATGGCCGCGACGGTCGACTCGTATATCTCGGGCATGGCCTGCTTGATCTGATCCCAGGCACCACCTTCAACAAAGATCGGGCCGGGGCTGACCGCATTGACACGAATTCCCTTGCCGGCCAGCTCAATGGCCAGGTTGCCTGAATAGTTCAACAGGGCAGCTTTCATGGCACCATAAGGCACGGCACCCGCAAACGCTTCAATGGCCGCAGTGGAAGAGATAACCACGATAGCCGCTGCTGAAGACTTCTCCAGGAACGGCATTGCCGTCTGCACACCGCGCCAGGTGGAGAGCATGTCGGCTTCAAAATTCATCCGCCAGCCATTCTCACTGGCATCCGCACCGCCGGCACTGACGTTGGGGATAAAAATATCGATCCCGCCGAGCTGCTCTGCGCACTTGCGTATCCAGCCTTCGAGGGAGGCTGCATCAGCCACATCGACGACATCGCCACATACTTTTACGCCCAGAGAGGAGAGCTGCTCGACCGCCGCATCCACCTCATCCTGCTTGCGCGCACAGATTCCGAGGTTGCAGCCCTCGCGGGCCAGTGTCTCGGCGATCTCGCGGCCAATGCCCTTGGTGGAGCCGGTTATCAGTGCCACTTTTCCTTGCAGTTGTAAGTCCATAGCGTAGTCTCCGTTTGCTGCAGAATGTCGGCGCGAATCACGGTAGCCCGCCCCCGCACCTTGGGATAAAAAATTGCGTCAACCGGCGGCTGCCAGATCAGCAAAACGTTGCAGATGAAAATCCCGTGAGCCAAACCAGCTCTCGAGTGCGGTTAACCGTTTAAAATAATGTCCAATCTTCAGTTCTTCAGTCATGGCAATACCACGGTGAAGCTGGATCGCATTCTGACCGACGAAACGCCCCGCCTGTACCGTGCGCGCCTTGAGCGCGCTGAGCAACCGGACGGAATCAGCACCGTCAGCTGCGAGCTCGCGCGCTGCTGCCAGCAGCAGCGAGCGGTTCAGCTCAGCCTGCATGAACATGTCAGTCATGCGATGGCGCAGTACCTGGAATTCCGACAGGGAGCGGCCAAACTGTCTGCGCTGGCGAGTGTACTCCAGGGTGCCCTGTAGCAGGGCGTCCATTGACCCCATGGCCTCGGCACAGGCCGCCAGCAGCGTCACGTTGCCAGCGGCCTCCAGCAAGGGCCCGGCAGCACCCAGATTCGCACTCGCGGGTACCCGCACATCGGTCAACTCGAGATCGCAGGCCTGACGGCCATCGTGGGTAGGATAGCAGCGCCGCCCTGCCCCATCAGCGCTGGCATCAACCAAAAACAGGCAGACGCCGTCATCGGTGAGCGCGCTCACCACGAACAGGTCTGCTGCCGCGCCGTTGCGAACCACGGCCTTGCTGCCGCTGAGTACAAACTCGTCACCACTGGCGCGAGCACGTGTGCGAACGTTGCCAAGGCTGGGCTGGGACCCCCGCTCATCGTGCGCCAGCGCGGCTTGCAAGCTGCCATCGCCAATCTGCGGTAAATAGTGGCTCAGGACGTCGGCACCGGCCCCGCGCTGCAGCAGCTCTCCCACCTGTACCACCGTCTCAATGTACGGCTCAATCACCAGGTGACGTCCCATCTGCTCGCACAGCAACATGATCTCAACCGGCCCGCAATCAAAGCCGCCTTGAGACTCGGGCAGGGGCATCGCCAGCCAGCCCATGTCTGCAAACTGCTGCCACTGCCTGGCGCTGAACCATTCACTGCTGCGGACAGTTGCCTGCCGCTGATCAAAACTGTAATTATCCTGCAGGTAGGCCGCGGCGCTCTCCTGCAACATACGCTGCTCGTCGCTAAGTTCCATCGTGGTCTGCAATTCCTCTGTGAGTGGTAGCCTAGAGTTCCAGTACGTGCTTGGCGATGATATCGCGCTGGATTTCCGCGGTGCCGCCATAGATGGTGGAGGCTCGATTGTTGATGTATTCCGCCATGCTGGTCAAAGCGTAGTCCGGCCCGATCAACTCGCCCGCAAAATCGGGTTCCAGCGCCTCGTCCTGACGCGCAAGCACATTGCAGCCCAGCAGGTCCAGACTCAATTCATTGAAGCGCTGGCCCAGCTCGGTGCCCGTGACTTTGACCAGCGAAGACAGGGCCCCAGGATTCGAACCCGCTTCCAGTGCGCCCTTGATTCGCAGTTCGGTATGCTCCAGCGCCAGCGCCTCTACCTCAAGCTCAGCCAGACGCTGGCGAATGACCGGATTCTCCAGAAGTGGCAAGCCATCGGGGCCATGTTCAGCCTTGGCTTGGCGCCGGAGTTTGGCCATCTGCTTTTTCAGATCAATGGTGAAGTTGTGGCCACCGCGCTCGAATTCGAGCAAATACTTGGCGACCGTCCAACCCTGGTTTTCCTCTCCGACAAGGTTGGCCACAGGAACCTGGACATTGTCAAAGAACACCTGGCACTGCTCCCCCCGCCCATCAAGACCAATGATCGGCTCCACGGTGATGCCCGGTGTTGCCATGTCGATAAGGATGAAACTGATGCCTTGCTGTGGCCGGCCTTCTCGAGACGTCCGTACCAGGCAGAAAATCCAGTTACTGTGATGGGCGTAGCTGGTCCATATTTTGGAGCCGTTGATCTGATAGAAGTCTCCCTCCCGCACTGCGCTGGTCTGCAGCGCGGCAAGATCAGAGCCCGCTCCCGGTTCGGAGTATCCCTGGCACCAGACATCCTCTCCCGAGAGGATACGCGGCAGGTAATGTGTCTTCTGCGCTTCCGTCCCAAAGTGAATCAGCATGGGCCCCAGCATCTGCAAGCCCATGGCCAGCAGGGATGGCGCATTGGCCAGCTTGCACTCTTCCTGGAAAATATAGCGCTGATTGATGTCCCAGCCGGTGCCGCCAAACTCCTGCGGCCAGTCCGGCGCCACCCACCCCTTTGCGTGCAGTATCTTGTGCCAGCGCATGGTGGCCTCAAAATCAGCGAAAACACTGGTCATTAGCTCCCCGGCCCGCCGCAGTTCGGGGGTCAGAGCTTGCCCGAGGAATTCACGGACCTCGTTGCGAAAATCGGAGTAATCCATGCTCGCCACTCTATCGTCAGTTACAGACATTGCATCTACCACAGAAAATCACCTGAATATTTTCAAACATACATGACGGTTTATTTTAGTGCGATTAATCTGCCGACACAACGCTACTGAGTCGCCCATCAAGGTCTGTCGGCGGTTTGTCGTTGTTCTTGATACCTGATTCTCGCCCACTCATGGGCGGCGTCGCTGCCGACCCAGCGCAGGGCATTGTGCAACAGGCGGCGAAATTCGGAATTGTCGTACACCGCCGTATCATCCCCCGGTTGCAGATAAACAACAGGGCTGTTCCGATAGTGCTTTACCCAGCCGATAAGGTGGCTGCCCTGCGGATGCTGCCAGTCTTCCCGTGAATACAATTGCCCATTGACAGCGCGCTGAGCGGAGAAAAAATGCTCTCGGTCAAAGCAATAATCGCTGGCCAACAGCGGCTCCACAGACTCAGAGAAAACCTGGTAAAGATACAGCTCGTCGCTGACAGAAAAATGTGTCGCTACGGCATCGGTCACGGGATGCGGTGCCAGAACCCTGGCCTGATAATCTACCGCATGTCGATAACCCGAGTCCGGGCAGGTTTCACCTCGCAGCTCGCCGGGCAGATACAGAAAACGGCCACCAACGACTTCCGCATACTCAGGCCACAGCGGCCAACCCGCAATGGCATGATGCAAAAAAACCATGCCCTTACCCTGTTCCAGCAACTCGAGAAAGTCACGCTGGAATGCCTCTGCGGGAGCCACCAGCCGCGGTGGCTGAGTGCTGAAGTCAATTCCCGGCATGTCATAAAACAGCACAGCGCTGTAGGCTGCTGCGCTTTCCGGACTCAATAATCGCTGGGTGGCCGGCTGCTCCACGGCAGTGAACGCCATGTCGTCAAGACTTTCCAACATGCCGAAAAAAGCGTCGCGTGGGTAGGGGTGCCCCTTGACCGAAACCAGCACCCGATAGTCCCGACCGTAGTCGATTATCGACATCTGCGCATCAGGCTTGTTCCGCCGCCAACCGCAAGCGCAGATCCTGTCGCAATACGTCCTTGCGGATCTTGCCCGAGGCGGTGCGGGGCAACTCTGCAACCAGTTCCAACCGCTCCGGCCACTTTTGCTTGGCCAGCTTGCAGTCAGCGAGGAAAGGTTTCAGCTGCTCCAGAGTCAGAGTGGGCGCATCGGGAGCCGGTACGATGCAGGCGCAAACCCCCTCCCCGAGGCGCTGATGCGGCATTGCAATCACCGCCACGTCCTGAATATCGGGATGACCATACAGCACTTCTTCTATCTCACGAGCGCTGAGATTTTCGCCACCGCGGATAATAATGTCCTTTTTGCGATCGGTAATGACAATCGCGCCCTCGGACGTCAGATGGCCGATATCACCCGTACGGAAAAAACCCTCTTCGGTCATCGCTTCGGCGGTTTGCGCCGGATCACCATAGCCCAGCATCATCGCGGGCCCTGCCACCACGATTTCACCGTCCGCGCCACAGGGAAGCGGCTGGCCATCTTCAGCCAGAATCCTGACATCCCAGTTATGGCAGCGGCCATCGGTCTCCGCCGCCAGTGACTCCTCCTCAATGCGCTGAAAACCCACGGTGACCAGCGGAGCTTCGGTACTGCCATAGACACGGAATGCGCGACAGTTTTCCAACACTTCATGGGTGCGGCGAATCAATGCAGGCGGCACCGCAGCGCCGCCACAGGCGAACATCCTGAGCGACGGTAGCCGCAATTGCTGTGCCGCAGCGCGATCCACCAATTCCTGTAAAAACGGCGTGGCGCTGACACAGGCCGTGGCCCCCACCTGCTGAATCAGATTTATCGCCTGATCGACATCCCAGCGCTCCATGAAGACCGACTTGGCCGCCGAGAAAAAAGGCAACTCGATGCCGTTAACAAAGCCGGTGACATGGGTAACGGGTGAAGGCATGAGCATCACATCACCCTCCCCCAGACCCCAGCCCTCGCAGCCGTTGTCCAGAGCGCGGGCCAGCGTGTTGTGACTGTGCCTGACTGCCTTGGGCTTGCCGGTCGTACCCGAGGTATACATCACGATCTTGACGGCATCAGGATCCACCGCGGCCCGACTCAGGCAGGCCGGATCGGCATGCTCAAGAAGATTCCGGTAGTCCAGGCAGTCGCGATGGCCATCACTGCCGCGCACCACCACCAGATGTTCGAGTGCCGGCAGCTCGGGACGCAGATCAGCCAGCATCGCGACATAATCGAAGTTGCGAAAGGACTCCGGAATGAACATCACCCGAGCGCCAGTATCCTGGAGGATGAAAGCCAGCTCCCGATCCCTGTAGATGGGAATCACGGGGTTTATCACCAGCCCCAGCAGCGAGGCGGCAATATCGATCGCCACCGCCTCGCGCCAGTTGGGCAACTGGAAACTGAGCACATCACCCTGACCCAGCCCAAGCTGCTGTAGCCCAGCGGCGAGCCGACGACCCTCCTCGACAATGCTGCCGAAGGTCACCGGCGGCCCCTGCTCCAGGAACACAGCCACCTGGTCAGGCTGCTGTTGCGCCTTCTCGAGCGCATAATCCGCCAGCACCTTGTGTCGATACTGGCTTCGGTAGCGCTCCGCAGGAGTCAACTGGTCAGGCATAACGATCCCCCGGTATCCTGCTGGCCGCCTAGCGGAAACGCACTGTCAGCTGCAGGGCCACCGTTCTGGGCAGGGAGGTGAAGCCCATCTGGTCGGCATACACTCCACCCGGCAGCGGCGTGCTGGGGCCGTCGACTACGCCGGACACAATGTGCTCGTCGGTCAGGTTCTTGCCCAGCAATTGCAGCTCCCAGAGATCATCCCGCCCGCTCAGATAGATGGAGGCGTTCAGGGTGGTGTAGGAATCGCGCATGGCATTGGGATTGGCAAAACCGGAGGCATTGTATTCATCGCTGTAAATGCCATCGATACCGATCCCATAGCCCATGCCGTTGGCCATCATGCCGTCATAGTTGATCCCAAAGGATGCAGACCACTCTGGCGCCATCGCCGTGGGCTGGCCGGTAATATCCTGGCCCGGCGTACCGTTGGTGCCCGGGACCGAGGTGTTACAACCCTGAGCCACGGTCTGGCCGGCCCAGCAGGGTGCGATAAAATCATCGTACTCCGCTTCGTTGTAGGCCAGCGTGCCGCGCAGCGTGAGACCGCCCAGATTGAAAGGCGCGTACTCGGCGTCAAACTCAAGACCCTGTGTGGTGGCCTTACCCGCGTTCAGAGTGATAAACGCAAAGGTCGGCGAGTTGAAGAAATCCACCTGCAGGTCGTCGTACTCATAGCTATAGACCGTTGCATTGAGTCGCAGCTGACGATCCAGCAACGTCGACTTGATGCCCGCCTCAAAACCTTCGGCGGTTTCCGGATCAAAGGTAAAGTCGGACGCGGAGCCGCCCATGAAGTCCGCAGAGTAGATGCCACTGTTGGAGAAGCCGCCGGACTTGTATGCGGTTTTATAGGCTACGTACACCATGATGTCTTCGGAAGCCTGCCAGCTTACTGTGGCCTCGGGCGACCATTCATAGAAGCTCTGGTCGCCAAACGCCAGCTCATTCTCGCGCCAGATCCCGCCCAGACCAGGGTTGTTGTAGGGATGCACAAACTCCGACTCCTTGGTCTCATCGGTATAGCGCGCCCCGCCGCTGACGGTAATGGTATCCGTCAGATCATAGGTCAGTTCGAAGAAAGGCGAAATTGTCTCTCCGTCAGTGAAGCTGTCTTTTACCGAGGCTACGTGGACCAGGGAGGGATCCGGGGCCGCACTGTTGGCAAGGCCCGCCGTAGATACCCACTGATCAAACTCCCGCTCGGTTTTCTGGTACAGCAGACCGAGCATGAAATTGAATCTGCCATCGAACTGGCTGGCGAGCCGGAGTTCCTCGGAAAACGCATTCCAGGTATTTTTTTCAGTGGCGAAGGTGGCGGTAGGGATAGACTGGAAATCCCCCGACAAACCAAAGGTATTTTGATTGTCCTGGTAATTGGTCACAGACGTCAGCGTGAAGTTGCCCAGCTGGTATTCGATGTTCGCAGTCAGAGAATAGGATTCATACTCATTGTACAAATCCCCACTGCTGCGTGCATAAGGCAGGGAGCTGGCCAGAATGGAAGGCATTCTGTTCTGGGTAATAACAAAGTTATCACCACAGTTGAGGTTGGGATTCAGCGCACCAAGGCCGCCTGGGCAGTTGAACGCAGTGTAGTTCCAGGATGACTGCTGAACCTCGGCGTCAGTCATGGCCGCACTGAAGGTCATGGACAGGTCATCGGTCGGATCAAAGGCCAGGGTCAAACGTGCCACGGTCTCCCGTTCGCCGGGAGCATCCCGGAAATCGGCCGGAGAAAAATCGCTGATGATGTCACCTGTCGCCACATCAAACGCGTTGTAGGGCTGCTGCGGCGCCTGGTTCTTGAAATAGCCACCGCTCATATCCGAATGACGCACCGCAAGACGCGCCCCTACAGTGTCCGTCAGCGGCCCCGAGACAATCGCTTCGTAGCGGGTTTGCTCAGCTTCGAATTCATAGCCAATGCGCCCGGTGGCCTCGAATTCGTCGGTCGGCTTCGCAGAGGTCAGAGACACCACACCGGCGGTGGCGTTCTTGCCGAAGAACAATGACTGCGGGCCCTTCAGCAATTCAATCTGCTCCAGATCAAACATGCCTTCGTTGAGGACTCGCCCCTGGCCGTAGTAGACACCATCCAGAATGACGGCGACAGACTGTTCGATACCGATGCTGGTAGAGCTGGAGCCGATGCCCCTGAGGGTCATTTGTGCACCGGAGCCATTGGAGGAGCGGCCGACAAAAAACTGCGGTGACAGCGCTGCGATCCTCTCCAGGCTGCTGACGTCGAATTTCTCGATACGATCCTGCGACATGGCGCTCACCGTCAGCGGGGCGTCCTGCAGGCTCTCGGTCCGCTTCCGCGCGGTTACCATCACTTCCTCAAGGCCACCACTGCGGGCCTGAGACTCGGACTCCTGCGCCTGGACAGCCGGCAGCAGGCTCATGCAGCCGCCTACGATGACGGCAGCATTAAAACCAAATTTTTTCTTGAACATGATTGAATCTCCTGATGCGGGGAGTGTTATTTCTTTATCCGGTTGCGGAAACAGGCGCCCCGTTAAGGGGCACAGACACCTGCGCGCACCGTTCTAGTACAAACCGGGCGAAGACTAACACTGAAGATTCTTTTAAACAAGCATTCATGTTTGTTTAATTGGGCGCCCTGCCTTATGATCGCACAGCGAAGGCCATTCCATGGATGGAGGCCTGTGTCGTCAAAAAGACCTTCCC
>JBLRXF010000005.1:0-22897 GCA_047920875.1 Haliea sp.
GCTTCATACCGGGAGCAATTTTGGACATGTGAAGGTATTGGGTGGTATATGTACCGTTGTGTTTGATTTTCACAAAGTTGCCGTTTGCGCTGGTATATCTTGCCTCTACAACTGTACCGTCACCAACAGTTCTGATTTCAGTTCCGGTCGGCGCTGCAAAATCAGTCCCCAGGTGAGCCTTATATCTCTTTTGTACCGGGTGAAATCTCTTCAAATTATATGCTGAACTGATTCTTGTGAATTCGCCGACAATGCGCCCCTGCTGCGACAGCAGGGTATAGAGGCCAGGGTATGGCTGGAAGCCTGGCGCTTTGCCCGTGACACACTGATGCTGGTGGTCAACAACGGCCTCACCGGCATGCTGCTGGTGGTCGCCACCCTGTTCCTGTTCCTCAATACCCGCGTCGCCGGGTGGGTAACCCTCGGCATCCCCGTCTCCTTTCTGGGGGCGCTCGCGGTGTTCCATTTTCTCGGTGGTTCCATCAACTTCATCAGCCTCACCGGTGCGGTGATGGCCCTGGGTATCGTGGTCGACGATGCGATCGTGGTCGGGGAACACGCGCTGACCCGTTTCGAGAACGGCGCCAGCCCGCAGGACGCGGCAGCCTCCGGCGCCCAGCGTATGTTTGCGCCGGTCATGGCCTCCTCCCTGACGACCCTCGCCGCCTTCCTGCCCCTGCTGGTGCTGAACGAACCGTTCATTCGCGAGATCCCGCTGCTGATGGTCTGCGTGATCATCGCCTCCCTGGTAGAGTGCTTCCTGATCATGCCCGGCCACCTCCGCCACAGCTTCGAGGGCATGCGTCAGCGCCAGCCCGGCCGTTTCCGGCGCGGTTTCGAGGCAGGCTTCAGACGCTTCTCCCAACGCCGCTTCCTGCCGCTTCTCAACGCCGCGCTGGATAACCGCCGCACCGTACTGGCTGCCGCCATCGGCGCCTTTTTGGTGGCGCTGTCGCTGCTCGCCAGCGGGCGGGTGAAGCTTGAGCTCGATCTGCAGGTCAATTTCGAATTCGCCGACGTGCATCTGCAGTTCGCGCCCCAGGTCACAGAGGCTGCAAAAGCCGAGGTTCTCGCAGAGCTGGAGCAGGCCCTGCTGGACACCAACACTGCCCTGGGTGGCGAGGTGATCGTCACCCATATCCTCCACCGCAACTGGGCGCAGCTGGAGCAGCAGGCCCGCAGCGGCTCCCAGTACGCCGCGATTCAGGTGGAGCTGGTATCACCGGACCAGCGCGAGGTCACCCTGCAGGAGTTCTCCGCGGCCTGGCAATCCCGGGTCGCCGCCAACCCGGCGGTAGACATGATCGAGTTCGCCTCGGGCGAGGACGGATTCCCCGACCTGCAGCTCTATTTCAGCGGCGGCAACCTGCTGACCCTGAAAGCCGCCGCGGAAGAGTTGGCCTTCGCCCTTGCCAGCTACCCCGGCGTCACCCATGTGTTCGACGACCTGCCCTACGGACGCGAGCAGTGGCTGTTTTCCCTGACCACCGAGGGCCGCGCCGCGGGCCTGACCAGCGCTGATATCGGGCGCCAGTTGCAGGTCGCCTTCCACGGCCAGCGCATCCAGCTGTTCACTGAGAACGATGCGGAGCTGGAAGTGCGGGTATCCCTGCCCGAGACCGAGCGCTTCGATCCCGGCGCCATCAGCGGGCTGCCGATTGTGACGCCCTCGGGCGCCGTGGTGCCCCTGGCCAGCGTGGCTGAAACCGGTGCCCGCCGCGGCATCGAGCGCATCAACCATCGCAATGGCCAGCGGGTGATCAACGTCTATGCCAATATGAACCGGCGGGTGAACACTCCCATGGCCGTGATTGCCGATCTGGAACAGAACGTGATTCCCGACCTGGTCGCCCGCTACGGCATCACCTACGGCCTTGGCGAGGGCTCGGCAGAGCAGGCCCGGCTGATGACCGACCTGTTGCTGGGAGCGGGCCTGGCACTGATCCTCATTTACCTGGTGCTGGCGTGGATATTCGCCTCCTGGACCTGGCCGCTGGCGGTCATGGCCGCCATTCCGCTGGCCCTCACCGGCGCCCTGATCGGGCTGCAGCTGATGAACCTGAACCTGGGCGCCATGGCGATCATGGGCCTGTTCACCCTGACCGGTGTGATCGTCAACGATTCCATCATCCTGATCAGTGCCTACAAACGCTATCGTGAACAGGGGCTGCAGGCACGCGCAGCGCTGGTAGAGGCCTGCAGCAACCGCTTGCGGCCAGTCATCCTGACCTCGGTGACCACCACCCTGGGGCTGGCACCGATGATGCTGGAAAGCTCGCCCATGGGTGCCGCCATGGCGCCGCTGGCGGTGGTGATCTGCTTTGGCCTGCTCTACGGCACCACCCTGATCCTGATCACCATACCCGCGTTGCTGTCACTCCTGGACCGGCAATCCGACAGCGCCATCGCGACACCGGACGTTCCCAACACCATCCCCGTGACTACCTGAGAGGACCGCAAGCATGGAACTGAACATACCACTGTCACGTCTGCTGCAGGTGAAAAACCGTCGCCTCGCTCTGGTGGCGGTCGCCGCCCTGTTCAGTGCCGGCGGCCTGATGGCCACTGCCCCGAAGCACGAGACTCCGGTCAATCGGGAGAAAGTCTTTACGGTAACCGCTGTGCTGCCAGAGGCCGAGTACCTCAGCCCGGAACTGCAGCTGTTCGGCCGCATCGAGACACCTCGACACACCCAGCTCAGTGCGGCATTGGAATCCCGCGTATTGGCGGTGCATGTCAATGAGGGGGCAGCCGTGGAAGCCGGCGATCTGCTGATCGCACTGGACGACGAAGAGCAGTCCCTGCAACTGCGCCAGCGGACGGCGGATCTGGCCGAGGCGCGGGCAGCGCTGGAAGCACTGCAAACCGATTTCGCCAGCGAACGGACAATCCTGGAACAGCAGCAGGCGCTGCTGGATCTCACCCACAGCCGGGTCCAGCGCCTGCAGACACTGCATGCGCGGCAGCTGGTAGCCACCGAGCAACTGGAGACCCTGCAGCGGGAAGCGGCGACCCAGCAGATCGAGTTTGCCCGGCAACAGGGCTTGGTCGCCAAGCAGCCGCAGCGTCTGGCCAGCGCCAGGGCCAGGCTGGAGAGCGCCGCAGCGCGTGAGCAGGATCAGCAGCGCAGCCTGCAGCAGACCCGCGTCCGGGCGCCGTTCGCGGGCCGGGTCGCCCGAGTCGCGGCGGCTCCCGGCGACCGGGTGCGGCCGGGACAGACCCTGCTGGCGCTCTACGACGACCGCGCCCTGCAACTGCGGGTGCCGGTACCGGGCAGCGTCGCGGGCACGCTCAAGCGGGCGCTGGTCGCGGGTGACGCCATCGAGGCGTTTGTCGGTGAGCAGGAGATGCCTGCACGCCTGTTGCAGCTGGCCAGTGAGGTCGGCAGCGGCAGCACGGGGCTGGAAGCCATATTTACCCTGCCTGAGAGCGCCGGCGCCAGCCACGAGCTGGGCCGGGCGGTGGACCTGTTCCTGCGGCTGCCGGCCAGCGGCCCCGCGGTCGCCCTGCCGCTGCAGAGCCTGTATGGCCAGAAACGAATCTACCTGGTGGAAAACTCCCGGCTGAGGGCCCTGGAAGTGATTACCCTGGGCAGCCGCCGCAACGCGCTGGGGGAGCTGGAAGTGCTGGTGGATGCCTCCGCGATACCTGCCAATACCCGGGTATTGACCAGTGACCTGCCCCAGGCAAGCTCAGGCCTGGCAGTGGAAGTAGTGGGAGCAGCAGCCATTGCCGGCACCGAGGGTAACATGGGCCGTGCCGGATCGCCTCCTGCAAACAAGGCCTGAGTTCGGTATATTGGAGGCTTTTCCCGGAAGGATCCCGAAAATGCCCGACGACATTGACATCAATACCCTGCTGCAGATCTACATCGTGCCCTGGGGCACCCGCATTGTTCTGGCCCTGGCCATCTTTTACCTCGGCCGCCTGGTGGTCGCCTCCGTGGTCGGCCTGATCATCAGGTTGATGCAGTCCCGCCGCATGGATGAGGTCCTGGTGCGCTTCCTGTCATCCATTCTGCGCTGGGTGCTGCTGCTGTTCGTGATCATCGCCGCCCTGAGCCAGCTCGGCATCGATACAACCTCCATGGTCGCCCTGCTGGGTGCCGCCGGACTCGCCATCGGTCTGTCACTGCAGGGCTCCCTGTCGAACCTGGCGGCCGGCGTGCTGCTCATCACCTTCCGCCCGTTCACCAAGGGTGATTTTGTGGAAGCCGGCAACGCGACGGGCGTGATCGAGAGCATCAGCATCTTCACCACGACCATGACCACGCCGGACAACAAGGAAGTCATCGTCCCCAACAGCGCCATCCTCGGCAACAACATCACCAACTTTTCCGCACGTCCCACCCGCCGTGTGGACATGGTCTTCGGCGTCTCCTACGGTGACGATCTGCGCCAGGCCAAGCAGCTGCTGCAGGAGATCATCGACGCTGACGAACGGATACTGGCGGATCCGCCGCCACGCATAGTGGTCGGTGAGCTGACGGACTCCAGCGTCAATGTCCTGGTCCGCCCCTGGGTCAAATCGGCTGATTACTGGGGCGTATTCTGGGATACCACTGAAGCGGTGAAACTGAAGTTCGATGAGGCGGGCCTCAGCATTCCTTTCCCGCAGGTCGATGTGCACATGCCCGATAAAGTGTGAATTGCGGCCTTTGTTACCAGTTTTTCACAGGCCTGTACCGACTCGGTGTGATATAAACATGCGATCGTGAAAAGCGGTCGCGCCCCCTCCCCGCGGAGAGGGCACGGCCCCTCTGACTGGATCCTGCTGTGGCTTCTGCGCAACGCCAAATCATGCTCGCCGCCGCCCTGCTTGCGGGTGCGGCAGGGATTACCTTTCTGTTGTACCTGGATCGCCCTTCCACCGACATCACCGAACCGGTTTACATCCCGGTGACCGTTGACGTGCTGGTGGCGGAAAAGGAAACCATCCGCATCCCCGTGCAGGCTCAGGGCACTGTATCGCCCTTGCAGCAGAGCGTGTTGGCCGCAGAAGTGGAGGGCCGCATCGTTGCAGTCGCCGACAATTTTCATGCGGGCGGATTCCTGCGGCAGGGCGATGTGCTGCTGCGCATCGATCCCCGCGCCTATGAGGCGCGTCTGGCTCGCGCCGAGTCCGCCCTGCGCAGTGCCGAGAGCGAGCTGCTGCAGGAGCGTGGGCGGGCCGATGTGGCGCGCAGGGAATGGGAGCGACTGCCCGCGGGCAGCCAGCATTCCGAGGAGGCCCGCGATCTGTACCTGCGCAAGCCGCAGCTGGCCCAGGCAGAAGCACAGCTGCTCGCCGCAGCTGCGGATGTGAACACGGCCAGGGACGATCTTGAACGCACCACCGTGCGCGCGCCCTACGACGCCCTGATCCGGGCCAAGCACAGTGAGCTGGGACACTATGTTTCCCCGGGCAGCAGCCTGGCGGAAGTCTTCGCTGTGGCCAAGGCTGAGGTGCGCCTGCCCATTCCGCAGACGCGGCTCGCCTACCTCGACCTGCCCGAGGTCGCGAGTGAGACCGGCGGCGTCCTGATCGACCTGTACACCGATATTGGCGGCGAAGTCACTCACTGGAGCGCACGCCTGCACCGCAGCGAAGGCGTGTTCGACGAACGCTCCCGCGCCCTGTTCGCGGTAGCCCGTATTGACGATCCCTATGCTCTCGACACACCCGGGCGCGAGCCTCTGCGTATCGGCACCTTTGTCAACGCCAACATCGAAGGTCGGCCCATGCCCGGACTGGTAGCGCTACCCCGCTATGTGCTGCGCGCCGGGGACATGGTCGCGGTGGTGGATGACAATAAACTGGTCCGCAACCGCAAGGTCACGACGCTGCGCGCCGGCGGCGACTTCGTCTACGTCTCCTCGGGCCTGGACAACGGCGATCTGGTCATCCTGACCGCGCTCGACAGTGCCCTGACCGGGGCCGAGGTGGAGGTGGTGTCCAGCGTCAGCAGCGCGGAGCTGCACCGACAGGCAATCGCGCGACCGGGCGTCCCGGCGGAGAGGGCGGCAGCGCCCGACCTGGCTGCCAGCCCATGACCATGGGCCGCCACAAGGGCATCATCGCCTGGTTCGCCCACAACCCGGTTGCGGCCAACCTGCTGATGGCCATCATCCTGGTGGTGGGCCTGGGCTCGGCCTTCACCATCCAGCGCGCCATGTTCCCCACCTTCGACATCGACATGATCTTCATCAACATGGCCTATCCCGGCGCCTCACCGGAGGAGGTGGAACAGGGTATCGTGCTGAAGATCGAGGAGGCGATCAACGACCTCGACGGCATCAAGCGAGTCGAGTCCGACGCCATGGAGTCCCGCGCCAGGATCATGATCGAGCCGCTGGACGGCACCGACATCAACGTCCTGCTGGCAGACATCAAGAACCGCATCGACGCGGTCCAGCATTTCCCGGAGAACGCGGAAAAGGCCATCATCAGCCAGCCGGAGATGCTGTTTCCCGCCCTGCAGCTGCAGCTGTCCGGCGAGCTGGATGAGCGCAGCATGAAGACCCTGGCAGACGAGCTGCGCCGGGAGCTGCTGACCCTGCCGGAGGTGTCCGCAGCAGAGGTGGTTGGCGCCCGCGCCTACGAGGTGTCGATCGAGATCTCCGAACAGCTGCTGCGTGAATACCACCTGAGCCTGGGTGAGGTGGCGGACATCATCGCCCGCTCCTCCCTGGACCTGCCCGCGGGTTCCCTGCGCACCCGCCAGGGCGACATCATGCTGCGCACCCAGGGTCAGGCCTATGTGCAGCAGGACTTCGAAGCCATCGTCCTGCGCAGCTTCCCCGATGGTACCCGGCTGCTGCTCGGTGACATCGCCACGGTGCGCGACGAATTCGAGGAGACCCGCGGTTTCGCCCTGTTCAACGGCAGCTACTCGCTGGGCATCCAGGTCTTCGCCATGGGCAGCCAGGACATCATCGACACTGCCAATGCCACCCGGGCCTGGATGGCGCAACAGCAGGGCCAGCTGCCAGCGGCGGTGACCCTGGATGTCTGGGCGGACATCACCTACTACCTGGAGGGCCGGCTCGGCATGATGGTCAAGAACCTGGCCCTGGGCGCGCTGCTGGTGTTCATCGTGCTGGCGCTGTTCCTGGAGATCAAGCTCGCCTTCTGGGTAATGCTGGGTATTCCCGTCTGCTTTCTCGGCGCCATGGCGATGATCAATACGCCGTACATCCACGCCAGCCTCAACATGATCAGCCTGTTCGGCTTCATCCTGGTGCTGGGGATCGTGGTCGATGACGCCATCATCATGGGTGAAAGCGCCTACGCCGAGCAGGAAAAGCACGGCCACAGTATCGACAGCGTGATCGACGGCGTGCAAAAAGTTGCAGTGCCGGCCACCTTCGGCGTTCTCACCACCATCGTCGCCTTTGCCCCCACCCTGTTCATGGACGGCGTTTTTGCGGCCTTCCCCGAGGCCTGCGGCTGGGTGGTGATTCTCTGCCTGATGTTCTCGCTGGTGGAGTCGAAGTGGATTCTGCCCGCCCACCTCGCTCACAGCAGTGCCACCCGCAACCGGGTGCTGCTGGCCGTGGACCGGGTCCAGGAAACGGTGAACCGGCACCTGAAGCAGTTTATCGAGCAGCGTTACAGCCCGCTGATGCAGCGCTGCATCCAGTATCGCTACGTGACTCTGGCAGGGTTTGTCGGCCTGTTGATCCTGTGCAGCGGCCTGATCGCAGGCGGCCTGGTGCGCACCGTGATCGCACCCGATGTGCCCGGGGAGTTCATCAACGTCGAGGTGGAAATGACCGACGGCACCCCGGAGGAGCGTACCCTGGAAACCATCGCCCACATCGTCGCGGCGCTGGACCGGGTAGAAGCAGACTATCGACGCGAATCCGGCCGCGACGAACGCCTGGTGCAGCACGTCTTTGCCTACGGCAGCAGCCGCATCAGCGGCGGCGTCAACCTGGAGCTGAGCAAGGAGGACCAGCGCAGTGTCAGCACCCGCGAGATTGAGCGGCGCTGGCGCGACGCGGTGGGCAGGCCGCACGGGGTGAAGATACTGTCCATCAGCAGCGCCGACGGGCCGCGCTTCGGCCCCTCCATTGCCTTCGACCTGATGCACCGGGATTTCACCCTGCTGCGCGCTGCAGCTACCGAACTGGAGACCGCTCTGCGCCGCTACGATGGCCTCTACGATATCCGCAATGGCGCCAGCGAAACCTCCGATGAATTCCACATCGAACTGTTGCCGGAAGGCGAGTCCCTGGGCCTGTCACGGCTGGAACTGGCCAGCCAGGTGCGCCACGCGTTCTACGGCGCAGAGGCGCAGCGAGTACAGCGCGGTCTCGACGAGGTCAAGGTGATGGTGCGCTACCCGCGCGCGGACCGGGAAACCGTGAGTTCCCTTAACGATATGATCATCCGCACCCCAGCAGGCGACGAGATTCCCTTCGATACCGTGGCCCGGCTGGAGGTCAAGCAGGGCCTGCAGAAAGTCACCCACATCAACTACCAGCGTGCGGCCGAGGTCACCGCGGAGGCTAACAAGGATCTGGTGGAGCCGGCGCGGGTGGTCGCCGACATTGAGCGCAACGTACTGCCAGAACTCCTGCAGCGCTACCCTGGCCTGAGCTATGCCATCGCCGGGCTGGCCGATGAAGAGCAGAAAATGCTGACCAGCATGCTCATCGGCTTCAGCCTGGCGCTGTTCGGCATCTATGCCCTGCTGGCGGTGCCCACCCGCTCCTACCTGCAGCCACTGATCATCATGGGGGTGATCCCCTTCGGGGTGATCGGCGCCGTGGTCGGGCACTGGATCACAGGCTATCCACTGAGCATGATGTCGCTGATGGGGGTGATCGCGCTCAGCGGCGTGGTCGTAAACGACAGCCTGATCCTGGTGGACCGCATCAACAGTTCAATCAAGGACGGTGTGGAGCCGCTGCGGGCGGTAGTCGAGGCGGGCAGCAGCCGCTTCCGCGCCATTCTGCTGACCTCCCTGACCACCTTTTTCGGCCTCGCCCCCATGCTCCTGGAGCGCAGCGCCCAGGCCCAGGAGATCGTGCCCATGGCCGTATCCCTGGCCTTCGGCATCGTGTTCGCGACGGTGATTACCTTGCTGCTGGTGCCCAGCCTCTACCTGATCCTGATGGATATCAAAAGCTGGCGCGAGCGCCTCGCCGGCAGCCCGCTGCAAGCCGCCTCCTGAGCTGTCGTCTGCTCCCTCAGGGCAGCGCCGCGCAGGACAGGCAGCGCATGTAGAGACTGGCCGGATCGTTCATCTCGGCCAGGCTGCGGGCAACCTCGGCCAGGGGCCGCACCAGGCTCTGCACACTCGTTCCCAGTCCAGGCCATGGGGCAACCGCAACCCCGACCCGGGAAGCGAGTTGCTGCAGCAGCATCTCCCGCGGCGACAGCGGTTCCCGCACATACTCGACCGGGTAGCGTTCACCAAGGCCGCCGAGCGCAGCGGCGGCCGCGATGGCGTCGCGCAGGGAGCCCAGCTCGTCCACCAGTCCCAGGCGCTGGGCATCAGCCGCGCTCCAGACCCGGCCCTCCGCCGCCGCCTCGACCTGGGCCCGCTCCAGACCGCGCCCGGCGGCAACCAGGTCCAGAAAACCTTCGTAAGTGAAGTTCACCGTGCTGACCAGCGATGCGGCCACCTGCGGATTGAGGGGGCGGTCGAAGCGCAGCGAGCCGGCAAGGCTGGTGGTACCGACGCCGTCCGTATAGATCCCGGCCCGGTCAAGCAGCTGCTCGAAGGTGGGGAAAGCCATGAACACGCCGATGCTGCCAGTCACGGTGGTCGGCGTGGCCCAGATCTGATCCGCTTCAGCGGCGATGTAATAGCCGCCCGATGCCGCCAGCGAGCCCATCGACACCACCACCGGAATGCCCTGGGCCCGCACCCGGGCGATCGCGTGGCGAATACGCTCGGAGGCAAGCACGCTGCCACCGCCGGTATTCACCCGCAGGACAATGGCCTTGACGCCCTCCTGCTCCGAGGTCTGGCGCAGCAGACGCGACAGGGAATCGCCGCCGATAGTCCCCGGCGGCTGTTCTCCGGACATGATATTGCCCTCGGCGGTCACCACCGCCACCCGGTCGCCGCTGACCTGGGTAAAGCTGGAAGGCCGGGTGCGGGCGATGTAGCCCTCGAAGAATACCGCCTCATAGAAGCCCTCCTCGTCCTCCGCTCCGACCACCTCCACCAGGTAATCATTGGCATCGGGGCGCGCCAGCAGCTTGTCCACCAGGCCCTGCTCCCGGGCCAGCCGGGCACTGTCCCCCTCGGCGGCCGCCAGCAGGGCATGGTAGTTTTCGACGTAGGCGTCTATCGCTCCCGGGGCAAGCTCGCGGCGCTCCTCTACCAGGGCGGTATAGCGACCCCACAAATCCTGCAGCCAGCGCGCGGTAATCGCCTTCTCTTCCGCGGACATGTCGTCGCGCAGGAACGGCTCAGCCATGGACTTCTGCTCGCCGGCATGGAATACGTGCATGGAGATCGAGGCTTTCTCGAGCGCCGCGCGGAAGTGATTCCGATAGCTGGCAAAGCCCTCCAGCGGCACCGCGCCCATCGGGCTGAGAATCACCTCATCGGCCTGGCTGGCCAGGAAATACTGGTCCTGGCTGAAGTAGTCACCCACGGCAATGACCGGTTTGCCGCTGGCCTTGAACACCTCGATGGCCTCGGCGATCTCCATGTTCTTGCTGATACCGGATGACACCAGGTAATCGAGCTCCATCACCAGAGCGGTGATCATCGGGTCCTTGGCGGCGTGGCGAACCGCATCCAGCACATCCCGCAGCATGATCTCTCGATCTGTCGGCGCAGGCTCACCCAGCAGCGCCTGCAGCGGACTGGTGCGCGACTTCTCCTCCACCACCGTGCCGCCGAGGTTCAGCAGCAGGGCCGCCTTCTCCGGTAGCGGCTGCTTGCTGCCGCTGAAATACAGCACATAGATCAGCACCAGGAACACCAGAAACAGGATGTTCGACAGGGCCAGGCGGAACCAAGTGAGGCCTGTCCAGAAGCCGGAGAAAATTCTCCGCAGCAGGGAGGGCTTGCTCATACAGAGGACTCCGGGTCTGACACAGTTTCGGGGGAGCGCAGCTCACGGGCTCGCCAGCGCACATAGAACATGGCACTGCAGAACAGGGTGACAACCGCCACCATGCCCAGCCAGGGCAGCACCGCCTGGGGCGTTGCGAACAGGCGTTCAACCAGGGTAATGAAGTACAGCAGGGACACAAAACACAGCCAGATAAAGCTGCGCAGGCGGTCACGAGCCATCCCTGGCAGGAACAGCAGCAGGGGCAGCAACTTGCCCACCCAGATAATCCAGGGTGACTGGAACTCAAACAGGTCGGCCACTTGCAGGGCCAGGAGCAGACCCCAGCTGGCCCAGATCAGCCGCCAGGCCCACAGGCTAAGGCCCCCGCGCGCAATCACCGTCATGACAGACCTCCGAGGCCCAAAGCCAGCCTGCCAACACGCTTGCCGAGGGCCCGGCACAGTGCCGCTTCAGACGTATCCAGGGCGCGACTGTTGTCCGCGCCGGCCCAGTGCGAGGCACCATAGGGCGTGCCGCCACTGGTGCTGGTCATCAATCCGGGCTCGCTGTACGGCAGCCCCGCCAGCACCATGCCGTGGTGCAGCAGAGGCAGCATCATGCTCAGCAGCGTCGACTCCTGACCCCCGTGGAGGCTCGAAGTGGACGTGAACACGGCCGCCGGCTTGTCGATGAGTGCGCCGCTCAGCCACAGCGCGGAGCTCTGGTCGAGGAAATACTTGAGCGGAGAAGCCATGTTGCCAAAACGGGTGGGGCTGCCGAGCACCAGGCCCGCGCAATCGCGCAGCTCATCGAGCTCGCAATAGAGCGGCCCATCCTCGGGAATCTCGTCCTCGGTCTGCTCGCAGGTGGCGGACACGGCGGGGACGGTGCGCAGCCGCGCGCTCATGCCGGCCACGCTCTCGACGCCACGGGCCACCTGTGCCGCCATCGCGGCGGTGGCACCGTGGCGGCTGTAGTACAGCACCAGAATATAGGGGTCGGCCATCAGACGGGGAGAATCAGTGTAGCGCGGGATTTGGAACAGCGCGGATTGTTGTAGATCTGGTACTCGCTCACGAGGGACTCCGGGGTCAAAGGGGCGCCATTATAGCAAAAGGCCTTCGCTGGAACCGCGATCAAATCATGGCATACTTGCGCCCCTTGAAACCCCGCATTGCAACCAAGGGAGTACCAACCCCGTGAGAACGACCTGCCTGGCCCTGCTGTTACTGCTGCTCACCGGCTGCCAGCCCCCCGCTGCAGAGACCGGCAACGCCGCCCTGCTCGAGAGTCTGCGCGGGCAGTGGGTGGTGATCAACTACTGGGCAAAATGGTGCAAGCCCTGCATTGAGGAAATACCGGAGCTGAACGAGCTGGACCATCTGCACGATGACATTACCGTGCTGGGGGTCAACTATGACGGAGCCACGGGCGAGGATCTCGCCACGCAGCTGCGGGATCTGAACGTTGCCTTCCCGACCCTGGACGAGGACCCGGCGGAGCTGCTGGGCCAGCCGCGACCCTCGGTGCTGCCCACCACCCTCATCATCAATCCCGAGGGTGAGCTGGTCAGCTCCCTGGTGGGGCCCCAGACGCTGGAGTCCCTGCTGGCCGCCACCCGCGGCGCCCAGCAGTAGATCTATCGGAGCCTGTTACAGGCTCTGGTAGTAGTCCATCAGAATCTGCGCCACTTCCGGACGCGAGAACTCGGGCGGTGGCGCAATGCCGTTGCCCAGCATTTCCCGCACCTTGGTCCCCGACAGCAGCACGAAATCTTCCGGGCTGTGGTCGGGCGCATCCCGCATCATCACCACCCGGTCCAGCTTCTTGCTGTAGGCCGTGTGGTCGGCGCGGTAGATCTGCAGTTCCAGAGCACCTGCAGGCACTTCCTCATCGAAAATGGTCTGCGCGTCAAAGCCGCCGTAGTAGTCGCCAACACCGGCGTGGTCGCGGCCGACGATCAGGTGTGAGCAGCCACAGTTCTGGCGGAATACCGCGTGCAGCACAGCTTCCCGCGGCCCTGCGTAGAGCATGTCGAAGCCGTAGCCGGTCACCATCACGGTGTTCGGCGGGAAGTAGACGTCCACCATCTTGCGGATGGAGGCGTCGCGCACATCGGCGGGAATATCGCCGGGCTTGAGCTGGCCCAGCAGCATGTGGATGAGGATACCGTCGGCGTGGAGATCCTCCATCGCCATGCGGCACAGCTCCTCGTGGGCCCGGTGCATGGGGTTGCGGGTCTGGAAGGCCACCACGGTATTCCAGCCGCGGCTGGCGATTTCGTCACGGATCTGTACCGCGGTGCGGAAAGTGTCCGGGAACTCTTCGGGGAAGTAGGAGAAATTGAGTACTTCAATGGAGCCCGATAGCAGCGTGCGGCCGAGACTCTTGAAGGTGTCAACCCCAGGGTGCTTGGGATCGAGGGTGCGGAACACTTTCTCCGCGATGAAGTCGATCTGCTCGTCGCTGACCGCCTCAACGGCCGCAACGTCCATGATCGCAAGAACGGGATGGCCTTCGACGTTGGGATCGCGCAGGGCAATGCGGCTGCCCGCGACGACGTCGGTGGACTCGGTCAGGTTGACGATGGGCACCGGCCAGAACAGTCCGTCGACCGTCTGCAGCTTGGCGGCGACGCTCAGGGTATCGGCCAGGTTCATGTAGCCGTCGAGCGGGTTGAAATAGCCGGCGCCCAGCATCACCGCGTTGGCGGCAGCAGCGGAGTTGAGCAGCAGGGAAGGCAGCTGTTCAGCCTCCTTCAGCAGGACCGCGCGGCGGGTCTCGTCGGCAACGTACAGTGGGTGCAGCTCCGCAGAGCCGTGGGGTTTGATCATGGTGGTCTCCGTGTAGTGTCTGTGGCTCAGGCCTTGATGATGCCGCGCTCGCGCAGCAGGGCCAGAATCTGTTCCACCTCTTCATCCAGCGTCTGTTGGTCGCTGTGGAGATGGATTTCAGGTTTGAAGGGCGCCTCGTAAGGGTCGTCAATGCCGGTGAAGTTCTTGATTTCGCCGGCACGGGCTTTCTTGTACAGACCCTTGGGGTCCCGCGCTTCCGCCGCAGCCAGCGAGCAGTCGACAAAGATCTCAATAAAGTCCATACCCGCCGCCTCGTGCAGTTCGCGCACCTGATTACGGTCACTGGCGTAGGGGCTGATGAAGCTGCTCAAGGCAATAACGCCGGTATCTACAAACAGCTTGGCGATCTCGCCGATGCGGCGGATATTCTCGGTCCGGTCCTCGGCACTGAAACCCAGGTTGCGGTTAATGCCCAGGCGCACGTTGTCGCCGTCCAAACGGTAGGCCAGCACCCCCAGCTCATTAAGCCGGCCCTCCAGCTCTACCGCCACTGTGCTTTTGCCGCTGCCAGACAGCCCGGTAAACCACAGGGTTGCGCCCTTGTGGCCCAGCAGCTTCTGCCGGTGCTCGCGGGTGATGTCACCTTCGTGCCAATGGACGTTGGTTGCCTTCTGTTCTGCCATCGCTATGCTCTCACGCTCTGTTTGATAAAAATGTCTGCTATCGCGCCCGGTTCACCGGGTGATAAACGCCTCTCGATAGCCCCTGAACTGTGCTTCCAGCCCGGCCTCAGTAAAACCGAACTGCTCCAGGGTGTAGGCGTGGGCCGGGCGCAGCTCGCGACGGTTGAAGTCCTGCCAGCGCGCCATCTCGGTACTCGCCTCGGGCGTCAGGTCCATACCCAGGAAGTCATACACCCGGGCGATTTCCGCCAGCGGCTGGCTGACGGTATCCTTGAACCAGAGATCGAGAAATCGCTCTTCACCAACGTCCTTGCGGACGTCCAGGGTATGCTGCATGCCGCGGGCAAATTTGCGCGCCCACTGCTCGCCCACGGCCACCGGGTCAGCCGAATCCGAGTACACCATCCAGACATTGGCAATCATGCTGGCCAGGGAGGGAATGGTTTCGACCGGGTCGCGGTGGGATTGTACTACACGCGCATCGGGAAAAACCTTGAACACCAGATCCATGTAGTGCAAATGATGCGGCGCCTTCAGCGCCCAGCGCTCGCCCTGCTGGCCGCTGCGCTTCTTCTGCCACTGCAGAAATTGCAGCAGCAGCTTCAGGTACTCGTAACCAATGGTATGGTCCTGGGCCTCGATCCAGGCATCAAAGCTGGGCACGTTGGCCAGGGCCTGGATGTTGAAGCTGTAGAAGGACTGCTCCAGCAGCATGATGTCCTCATCCGGCTCCATCGCATCCAGGGGATGCACGGACAGCAGGTCGGGATTGCTGTCGATCATCATTTTCACTTCCGCCTTGGCGTCCAAAATACGACGGTCGCCGGCGGCGGTGAAGTCCCAGTCCAGATCCGGGCAGGGATAGCGCACCTCGTACCAGAGCGGGGCATACATGCGAGGATCAGCGGCAATGGTACGGTGCAGCATGGTGGTTCCGGTGCGCGGCAGACCGACGATCACCAGGGGCGCGACGATCTCCTCGTCGCGGATCTCCGGGTGCCGGCGCAGCCACTCCTGCACCCGCAGGCGCGTGCTGAGGATGTCGAGCATACGCTGATACATGGCGGGGCGGCCGATGGCATTGAGATCGGCCTCGTGCTCGAGTGACCACAGCAGGCGTTCCAGCGGCTCGCGGTAGCTGTCATCGCCGAAATCCTGCAGTCCATCCACGGCCCTGGCGGCAGCCACCAGTGTATCGGCGTCCAGGCGAATATCAGTCACGGGAGGGCTCCTTCATTGATCAGTTGCTGCAGCGCGACCACCCGGGTGTGCACTGGCGGAAAGTCCGTGGCCTCAACATAGCGCAGCAGCATGGCGCCGCAATCATGCCCAGCGGTGCTCAGCCAGTTGGGGAAGGCGGCTCCGGGGTCGCGAGCCGCGACCACGATCCGCACCCGGCCATCGGCCTCCAGCTGGGCGCTGCTGCGGTTCAGGTGAATACGATGGAAGCGGTAGTCCAGGGATTCCATCCAGAAATTTGACAGCTGGAAGTTCCAGGTCCGGCACTGCTGCGGCGGCATGAAATCGATGACCAGCGCTTCATCCGCTGCCAACTGCCAGTAGCTGTTGTGATAGTAGATCCCCGGATCACCGCCCGCACGCCGGCACATTTTCTGGTCGTTAGGCGGCAGCTGGTTAATGTGGGAGGCAAACCCCTGCATCCACTGCCGGAACAGGCCGGCGGTACCGTTGATGAAGGGCACCACCTTGCCCAGCTGCACGGCAAACTGGGCCGGGTCCAGCACCGCCTCGCCGCGGGGGTTCAGGCACTCGATCTGCAGTTCGACCTTGCGCTCTGAGCGCCGGTCGCGGAAAGTCTGACGCACCAGAATGTTATCGGACTCAGCGGTCATCGGCAGCCAGTTGCCCGGCTGTGGCGCGGCGCTGACCAGCAGCTCAAACTCGCCGGCAGGGCCCAGTTCCAGGTCTTCCAGGGTCACGTGGCCAGTGGGCGCCATATCACCCCTGCCAGCGAAAGAACCGGCCTTGGTCTCGATGCTCAGATACTCCGCCTGCCCGGCGTTGCCGGTAATCCGGTAATTGCAGCGGCCGTCGATGGCGCAATTCTGGTAGAAATTGTCCGGATTGTCGTTGCCTATCTTGGCTGTCTCGTGAGACAGGGCATAGAACTGGGGAGAGAATGGATCGCTGAACTCCAGGTGCTTCTCCAGGCTGAGCCGCAGCAGCCTCGTGAGATAGCGGAAGCCCTCGGCACGACTGAGGTCATCCGTGGGGGTGCCGGCAGCGAGAATTTCCGTGCCGGCGCTCTTCAGGGATTCACAGAAGTCCAGCCAAAGCTGGCCGCTGCGCAAGGATTCCAGATCAGGTTCAGACATTGTTTTTCCCCAGTTTGTTGGTGCAACAACAGCTCGCTGACAGCCGCCCGCCAGGGGCACCTTTCTACCGCCAAGCTCTACAAGTAATAATCCAGCAGCGACAACAGCAGCATGATACCCAACAGCGGCACCAGCCAGCGACGGATACGCGCCATGCGCTCCGGGTCTGCGGGCCTGGCATACCGTTCACCCAGGAACACCATCAGAGCAACGCTTCCGAAGATGAACAGCAGCAGCATCAACAGATTGTTCACGGAACCTCCGCCCGGCGCCAAAGTCGCCGCGGTGAATCAGCTGCCCGGCTTGAGCAGCTGTGGCGACAGCGTTGCCACCATGTTGCGCACGCCCTCGCGCCAGTCAACCCGGGTGGGGCCAATCACATCGTGCATGCGGGTGGTGTCTATTGCCAGGCTGCCAAAGGCCTGCGGGTTGTCGCGGAACTCCGGAGCCAGGCCGGTGAGCTCCTGCAACCAGGCGCACCAGTCTTCGATACTGACAGCTTCGGAACCGCCAAAATTCACCGTGGTCGCCTCGGTACTGGCGGCTGCCAGCAACAGCGGCAGCTTCTCGATGTAGTCATCCGTATGCAGCAGGTTATAGCGGTTGGGTCGCTCGGGATGAACATCGATGGGCATGCCCTGCTCCATCATCAGCAGGTGATACCAGGGCCAGCCGCCATTATTGCCGTAAGGCACGCTGAGGCGGGCAATGGTCGCGGGAATGCCGAACTGCCGGGCGGTAAAGCGGCACACGGTCTCCGCCGCAATCTTGCTGATACTGTAGGTCGGGAACATGACCCGGTGGTTGTCACCCAGAGGTGCATCCTCTGCCCGGGGCGCCTGGCCAGCATACTGATAGACGGCGGTCGATGACAGGTGCAGGAAGGCCTTCACGCCACGGCAGTGCAGCATCAGCCGCCCGAGGCCCTCGGCATTGGCCGCGAGGTCATAGTCAAAGCTGTCGGTCTTGACCACGGCAAAGTTGAGCACGTAATCGAAATCCGCGGGCAGCCCGGCGAGCGCCTCAGGGTCAGCGAGATCGGCTTGCAGGCAGCGCACACCCTGCGCCTCCAGCGCCTCGCGTCCGGCGGGATCACTGAATCGCGCGAGCGCCGTAATATCGGCCTGCTCCTTCCAGGCCGCAATGACCGGCGCGGCCACCTGGCCGGTAGGCCCGGTAATCAGGATTTTACTGCCCGCAATCGTGACTGGCTTGACTGGCATGGTACGCCTCTACTGTGAGTGCAACAGCCACCAGTCTAGCGCAGGACGACGCCACCGTGCTCACCCATTCGGGGGATCAGTCGTCGTGGGGGTCCGGCTGTACACGGTAAACGGAAGAAATCTGATCGGGACCGCTGACCGTGCACTGAAGGTCATTGATCAGTCCGTCCTTGAGACTGTAGACCCAGCCGTGCACCGACAGGGGCTGCCCGCGACTCCAGGCATTCTGGACGATGGTAGTGTGGCAGACGTTGAACACCTGGCTGGTCACATTGAGTTCGCACAGCAGGTTGACCCGCTCCTCCTCCGTCTCCAGAGCCGCAATACGGCGTCGATGGCGCTGCTGTACATCCTTGATGTTGCGCAGCCAGTTGTCGATCAGGCCGTTGTCACGGTTCTCATAGGCCGCACGCACCCCCCCGCAGTTGTAGTGTCCAACCACCAGCACATGCTTGATCTTGAGTACATCAACGGCGTACTGCAGCACTGTGAGACAGTTGAAGTCCGTGTGCACCACCATATTCGCCACGTTGCGATGGACGAACACTTCGCCCGGCAGCAGCCCGACAATCTGGTTGGCCGGCACCCGGCTGTCCGAGCAGCCAATCCAGAGATACTCCGGCGCCTGCTGGTTGGCCAGTTTTTCGAAGAAATCCGGGTCTGAGGTTTTGACGCTGTGCGCCCAGGCGCGATTGTTGGCAAAAAGCTCTTCAATACTTCTCAAAACAGTGCAGGCTCCAGCGATCAAACCATCAGGGTGGAAAGGCGGCCAAGTTTGAGCTGGTTGCCATTGTTGGCGCTGGCAGCGCGTACCGCGTGGGTGCCCACCGTCTGCATCTGCTTCGCCAATTGGGCCATGTCCACGGCGGGGTACTGGTGCGGCTCCCAGGTTACCAGGCCGAGGCTCAGGGTGACCTGCATTACCGCGCCCCGACCATCATCAATCAGGAAGCCTTCGATATCCTCGCGCAGACGCTCGGCGACGTCGCTGGCAGGGGCTTCGCCGGTACCAGTCAACAGTGCGGCGAGACGCGAATCGGACAGGCGCGCCAGGTAATCCGTTGCACGCAGGCCTGAGGACACTCGCTCCGTGACTCTCTTCAGCACGAAGCGGCCGGTTATCTCGCCGTAGTGCTCATACAGTTCATCGAACTCGTCGATTTCCAGCATCAGCACCGACAGGGGCTCGTCGGCGCGTCTGGCACGGGCTATTTCACGGGCGATGTCTTTCTCAAAACCGCGCAGATTGCTGATCTGGGTAAGCGGGTCCAGCATGGTCAGGCGGGATATTTGCTGGCGACTGACCGCATTCTTGAAGCTCATGGATACCACCCCGGCCAAATGAGCCACCAGGCGCTCATCTTCCACCGTGGTTGCGATCGGCGTCTCGATAAAGCCGCAGTGATAACTGCCCATCAGGCGCCCGGAATCCAGCAGTGGCACGAGCAGGGCGTGCTCTATGCCCTGATCAGTCTTCAGCACCTCGAACATGCGGGAATCCGTGGCGTCGAGCAGCATATTCGAGGGCTCGACGTCGTAGAGCTCCTGCATCTCGAACACGTCGTGATGCAGCTGGAGGTATTGGCCGTAACGATGTCCGGAGGTAATCAGCCCAGCCAACACATGCTCTGGGTCGTACAGCCAGAGTTCCGCGACGCGAAAACTGAAGTGGCGCGGCATGCTGACCAGCAGCACCTCCAGCAGGGCCTGCAGGTCGGGCGCCTCCAGGAGCATGCACTCCATCTGCCGCGACTGCTGCAGGAGCCAGCGGTTGAGTTCAACCTTCTCGGCCAGCCGCTCCTCGCGGATCTCGGCAGCACTCTGCAATGCAGGCGCTGCCTCGATTTCCTCCTGAGGCAGCTTCCCGTAAAACACCTCGTCCGCCATGCAGTTATCTCGTATGTGGCCCGCGCTGAATGCACAAACCCTGAACATAAACCTTGGCCCGCTAGTGTAAGCCGCCTATACTGCCGTTGCAAACTCGACCAGGCTTGAGAAATTGAACTCTTGCTGGACGAGTCTGCAGACCTGGGGGTGGCGTCAGCCTGAGATACCGCGTGCGGTAAACCCTTTGAACCTGATCCGGTTAGGACCGGCGTAGGGATAGGTGCACGTCTCCTCATCCGTCTCGCATATCCAACCGGTTCTCTTGCTGTTTGTCGAGGAGAACCTGATGAAATACCACATCTGCCTGCTGCTGCCCGCCCTTGTGGCAATCCAGACCAGTCACGCCGAAACCAGGGAACTGACTGAAATTCTGGTCACCGCGGAGCTGCGCGAAACCCGCCTGCTGGACCAGTCCGGCAGCACCAGCGTGCTGACCGCCGACACCCTGCGCGAACGTGCGGCACAGCACCTGGAAGAGGTGCTCAATGTCATCCCCAATCTGAACTATGCCAGCGGCGCTTCGCGGGCCCGCTTCTTCCAGATACGCGGCATCGGCGAGCGCAGCCAGTTCCAGGAACCGCTCAACCCCTCCATAGGACTGGTGCTGGACGGGATAGACTTCAGCGGTCTGGGCGCGGTGGGCACGCTGTTCGATGTCGATCAGGTGGAGGTGCTGCGCGGACCCCAGGGCACCCTGCACGGCGCCAACGCGCTGGCGGGCCTGATCAATATCCGCAGTGCGGCGCCAGCTGCTGCGCCGTCGCTGACCGTCCAGGGCAGCCTCGCGGAATACGATACCTGGAGCCTGGGCATGGCAGCCACGGGGCCTCTGATCGAAGAGCGCTTACTCTATCGCCTGGCCGTGCAGCAATACCGCAGCGATGGTCACTACAAGAACGACTTCCTGGGCCGGGACGACACCAACCGCCGCGACGAGACCACGGTGCGCGGGCGTCTGCGCTGGCTGGCGGGAGAGGCCGACACCCTGGATCTGAGCCTGCTCGCCGTGGACGTGGACAACGGCTACGACGCCTTCTCCCTGGACAATACCCGCCGCACGCTCTCGGACGAGCCCGGGCGTGACCGCCAGGAAACCACCGCCGTCAGCCTCGTCTGGAGCGGCCAGCGCGACGCCCTCGAAATCGAGGCCACCCTGAGTGCCGCCGGCAGCGACACCGAGTACAGCTTTGACGAGGACTGGAGCTTTGTCGGCATCGCCCCGGAACTCGAATACAGCTCCTTCGACCGCTACCTGCGAGAGCGGGACAGCAGCAGCGCCCAGCTGCGCCTGCTGTCCACCGAGCGCTCGCGCCTGTTCGGCGGCCGCGGCGACTGGGTCGCCGGCGTCTATCATCTGGCCGACCGGGAAGACCTGCAGCGCCAGTACACCTACCTGGCGTCAGATTTCAGCAGCAGCTACGACACGGACACCAGCGCCATCTTCGGCCAACTGGACACCGCGCTCACCGATACTCTCACCCTGGTCAGCGGCCTGCGCCTGGAACAGCGCCGCACGGATTACCGTGACAGCAATGACGTCAGTCACCGGCGCAGCCGCGATCTGTGGGGGGCACGGCTGGCGCTGGAATACCAGCAGCCCGATGGCGCTCTGTACTATGCCGGGGTCTCCCGGGGCTATCGTGGCAACGGCGTCAACGCCGGCATGCTGGCCAGCGTGGAAACCACAAGCGATCCGGCCCAGCAGCAACTGCTGGCGCGCCTGGGCAGCTTCGACGAGGAAGCTCTGCTCAACTATGAGGCGGGCTACAAGGCCAGCTACGCCGATGGCACCCTGCAGACCCGCCTCGCCCTGTTCTACATGGACCGCGAGGATCAGCAGGTCAAAGGCTCCCTGGTCCTGCCCCGGGAGGATGGCAGCACCGCGTTTATCGACTACACCAACAACGCTGCGCGGGGCACCAATTACGGCCTCGAACTGGAGCTGGACTGGCTGGCCAGCGAGCGCCTGAGTCTCTACGCCCACCTTGGCCTGCTGGACGCGAGCTTCGATCGCTACTCCGCTCCCGATGGCACCGACATGTCCGGGCGCGACCAGGCCCACGCACCGGGCTACCAGGCAGCCCTCGGCGGACGCATGGAACTCAGCCGGCGACTGTATCTGAGGATTGATCTGGAAGCCCGTGACCGGTTCTACTTCTCCGACCGCTACGACCTGCTGTCCGACGCCTATGAGCTGATACACATGCGCCTGGGTTGGCAAGCCGACCAGTGGGAGATCGCGCTCTGGGGTCGCAACCTCGGTGACACCGACTACGCCACACGCGGTTTCGGGGATTTCGGCAACGACCCCCGCAAAGGCTATGTAACAGAGCCCTACTACCAGTATGGAGAACCGCGCAGCCTGGGCGTCAGCGCCAGTTATACCTTTTAGAACGGGAGAGCAACACCATGCATGTCACCGCAGAACTGAGCCTGTATCCACTGCTGGAGGACTACATTCCGGTCATCAAGAGTTTTATTGAGCAACTGGCGAGGGCTGACGACATCTCCCTGATCACCAATGCAATGAGCACGCAGATCAGCGGCGACGCGGAGCGGGTTTTCAATCTGGTGCGGGAGACCCTCACCGCCAGCCACGCGCACTTTGGCAGGCAGGTGCTGGTCTGCAAGTTTATTCCCGGCCTGCTGCCGATCCGCGACTAATGGCAGAGAGCAGCCTGTCCGACCCGATGCTCACCGCCGCCACCAGCCTCTCTGCCTGGGAACTGCTGGCTGTCCTGTTGGGAATTGCCTACCTGCTGCTGGCGGTGCGCGAGAGCCTCTGGTGCTGGTATGCGGCCTTTGTCAGCACCGGCATTTTCCTGTGGCTGTTCTGGGAGGTGAACCTGCTGATGGAGTCGGCACTGCAGGTGTATTACCTGGCCATGGCCGTTTACGGCTGGTACCAGTGGCGTCACGGCAGTCGCACCGGGCAGGCAGCACCCGCCGCCGCTGAAGCGGCTGGCA
>JBLRXF010000006.1:0-22144 GCA_047920875.1 Haliea sp.
CTTCGTGCTCGCCCGGCTTCCTAACCTTAAGGGCACCGACAACGACCGCATCATGCAGGCCGCAGAGCAGCTGCTTGCGGAGATCCGGAATCTTGTCGCTGCCGGTAGCCTCGTTGAGTCTGTTGAGTCGTGACATGCCCTGCTCGATGTCCGAGGCGCTGGCATCACGCAATTCAATCCCGTCGCGCAGTGCATTCTCGATGAACAGTCCGGAAGCGCGGCCAAACACCACCAGATCCAGCAGTGAGTTGCCGCCGAGACGGTTGGCGCCGTGCACGGAAACACAGGCCACCTCGCCACAGGCGTACAGGCCGGGAATGATCTGATCGTTGCCCTGGGCATCCACCGTCAGGGCCTGACCATGAATATTGGTCGGAATGCCGCCCATCATGTAATGACAGGTCGGGACTACAGGAATGGGTTCCTTGACCGGATCCACGTGGGCAAAAGTGCGCGACAGCTCGCAGATCCCGGGCAAGCGCGATTCCAGCACCTCTTCACCGAGGTGGTCCAGCTTGAGCATCACGTGATCGCCCTGGGGGCCACAGCCGCGGCCTTCGATAATTTCCAGGATCATGGAGCGTGCAACCACATCGCGTCCTGCGAGGTCCTTGGCGTTGGGCGCGTAGCGCTCCATGAAGCGCTCACCATCCTTGTTGATCAGGTAACCGCCCTCACCGCGGCAACCCTCGGTCACCAGGGTGCCGGCACCATAGATACCGGTGGGGTGGAACTGCCACATCTCGATGTCCTGCACCGGGAAACCGGCGCGCAGGGACATGCCAATCCCGTCACCGGTATTGATGTGTGCGTTGGTTGTGGACGCATAAATGCGGCCAGCGCCGCCGGTGGCAAAAACCGTGGCCTTGGACTTTATGTAAACCGTTTCACCGGTCTCCATGCAAATGGCGATAACACCAACCACGGCACCGTCCTGATTCTTGACGATGTCGGTGGCATACCACTCGTTGAAGAATACCGTGTTGTTCTTCAGGTTGCCCTGATACAGCGTGTGCAGCAGCGCGTGACCGGTACGGTCGGCAGCAGCACAGGTACGGGCCGCCTGGGTCGAATCGTTGGGGCCTTTGGACTGACCGCCGAAAGGCCGCTGATAAATGCGGCCCTCTTCCGTGCGGGAGAAGGGCAGGCCCATGTGCTCCAGCTCGAAGATCGCCTCCGGACCCACGCTGCACATGTATTCAATCGCGTCCTGGTCGCCGATATAGTCGGAGCCCTTGACGGTGTCGTACATGTGCCAGCGCCAGTCGTCATTGGGATCGGCACTGGCGATGGCACAGGTAATGCCGCCCTGCGCGGACACGGTGTGCGAGCGGGTTGGAAACACCTTGGAAATTACCGCGGTCTTGAAGCCTGACTGCGCCAGCTGCAGCGCAGCGCGCATGCCCGCGCCACCGCCACCTACGATGACCCCGTCAAATGAAATGGTTCGCAATGCTGTCATGTCTCAATATCCCCAAAGGATCTGTACGCCCCAGACCACATAAACAAAAAGTACCAGTGCAATCACCAGCTGGGCAGAAATGCGCAGCACGTTGCCGGTGGTTCCCATCATGCGTTCGGTCAGATAATCGGTGACGACCGCCCACAAGCCAATCCAGGCGTGGGCCGCGAGCGACAGCAGAGCCATGAGGCTGAACACCTTGACCCAGGTTTGGGCAAAAAGCGCTTTCCAGCTGCCGTAATCGACGCCGGCCACAACGACCCAGGCAATAAACATGAAGTAAGCCAGCAGGATAACGCCGCTGACCCGCTGCACCAGCCAATCGGAGGTGCCGGAACGGCCAAAACTTGTGACTGCAGTTACCATATCACCATCCCCACCAGCAGCGTCAGCACGACAGACAGACCAATGACCAGGCGGGCACCCAGCACGCCGCCCTCCAGACTCTCGCCAATACCAAAATCCATGATCAGGTGTTTCACGCCTGCAAGTGCGTGGTAAATCAGCGCCGCAGCAATGACCCACAGGATCAGCTTGGCCAACGGGCCAGTCATGACTGACTGCAGGGACGCGAAACTTTCCGGACTGCGCAGGCTCATATCCAGAGCCCAGACCAGGAAGGCCATGGCGGCAAAGAGAAATACACCGGAAGCGCGATGAGTAATGGATGCCCATGCGGTGATGGGAAGTCGCATGCTGCCGATGTCCAGATTTACAGGACGATTGTCTTTCACAGTTCAGATACCACCGTTACGGACGCCACAAGGGCGATTAATGAAGCCGGCCAAACAAGAGGCCTGGCACTGGTGCCACCCGCCGAGGACGCGGAGAAAGCGCGCGGAATTATAGGAGGATGCGGGGGCAATTACAAACCTGCGGGGCAGGTGGGCGCCGGCGAAGAAAGTGCCCCGATCATCGGCGATCTCCCGACTTCATGATTGGGGACAATAACCCCAGAAGGGCCCATATTACCGGCAAATAGGGCCAGATCAATTGACAAAAGCTGGCAAGACTCTATAGTTGTGCACCCCACGAAACCACATCGCAGGACCCCCTATGAGTGAAAGAAAGGCAACCCTGAAGGTAGACGGGCTGGATGAAGTCATCGAGCTTCCGGTCTACTCCGGCACCATCGGCCCTGACGTTATCGACGTTGGCGGACTGACTGCCAGGGACATGTTCACCTACGATCCCGGCTTCGTCTCCACAGCCTCCTGCGAATCACAGATCACCTATATCGACGGCAACAAGGGCATACTGCTGCATCGCGGCTACCCCATAGATCAGCTGGCCGAGCACAGCGATTACCTTGAGACCTGCTACCTGCTACTGTACGGCGAACTGCCCGACGCGGAGCAAAAGCAACAGTTTGTGTGCACGGTGAAGCGCCACACCATGGTGCACGAGCAGATCCGCACCTTTTTCAACGGCTTCCGTCGCGACGCTCACCCGATGGCTGTGATGTGCGGCGTGGTTGGCGCGTTGTCGGCGTTCTATCACGATTCGCTGGATATCTCTGACGAGCATCACCGCCAGGTGGCAGCGTTCCGCCTGATTGCAAAAATGCCCACACTCGCCGCGATGAGCTACAAATTCTCGATCGGCCAGCCGTTCATGTACCCAGACAACAACATGAGCTATTCAGAAAACTTCCTGCACATGATGTTCGGCAACCCCTGTGAGGCGAGCAACATCAGCCCCGTGCTGGCCAGGGCCATGGACCGCATCTTCCTCCTGCATGCGGACCACGAACAAAATGCCTCCACCTCGACGGTACGCCTCGCGGGTTCCTCCGGCGCCAACCCCTTCGCCTGTATTGCCGCAGGAATCGCTGCCCTGTGGGGCCCTTCTCACGGCGGCGCCAATGAGGCGGTGCTGGAAATGCTGGAAGAGATCGGCGACGTCTCCCGGATCGACGAGTTTGTAGCCCGGGCCAAGGACAAGAACGATCCCTTCCGTCTGATGGGATTCGGCCACCGCGTTTACAAGAATTTCGACCCCCGTGCCAAGGTCATGAAAGAGGCCGCGGACGAGGTTCTCGCGGAGCTGGGCATCGACAACGAGCCGCTGCTGGCAATCGCCAAGCGACTTGAGCAGATTGCCCTGGAAGACCCCTATTTCATCGAGAAAAAGCTCTACCCCAATGTGGACTTCTACTCGGGCATCATCCTCAAGGCGATCGGTATTCCCACCAGCATGTTCACCGTCATCTTCGCCGTTGGCCGCACAGTTGGCTGGATAGCACACTGGCATGAGATGATCAGCGGCAGCTACCGTATCGGTCGTCCCCGCCAGCTTTACACTGGCCATGCCCAGCGTGACTTCGTGCCGCTGGACAAGCGCAGCTGACCCCGCGCCCCCGGCTAGGCGCCCCCGGCTAGGCGCCCCCCAACAAGGCCGCCCTCTTGCGGCCTTTTTTCGTTACACTGGGCTCACAAGGCACAGCAACAGGAAACATGCAGGTCATGAGTGACGTCGTCATCAGCGGCACCGGGTTGTATACGCCCCCCCAATCCATCAGCAACGAAGAGCTGGTCATCTCCTTCAACACTTGGGTAGACCAGTTCAATGCCGAGAACGCGGATGCCATTGCCGATGGTATTACGGCACCCATGCAGCCCTCCTCCGCAGAGTTCATTGAGAAAGCTTCGGGAATCAAGGCGCGCTACGTCATCGACAAGGCCGGCATACTCGACCCCAGGCGCATGGTACCGCGTATTCCCGAGCGCCCGGACAGCAGCCCTTCGGTCCAGTGTGAAATGTCCGTGGCCGCCGCTCGCGAAGCCATGGCACAGGCCGGCAAGACCGCGGCGGATATCGACGCCGTTATTGTGGCCTGCTCCAACCTGCAGCGGCCCTATCCCGCCATCGCGGTGGAAGTGCAGGACGCGCTGGGCATCCAGGGCTATGGTTTCGACATGAACGTGGCCTGCTCCTCCGCTACGTTCGGCATCCAGCAGGCGCGTGACAGCATCCTGTCTGGCAGCGCTCGCTGCGTGTTGATCCTGAATCCCGAGATCTGTAGCGGTCATCTCAACTTCCGCGACCGGGATTCCCATTTCATTTTTGGCGACGTCTGCACGGCGATCATTGTCGAGGCCGACACCACTGCGACCGCCGCCGAGCGCTATCGTATTATAGACACCAAGCTGCAGACGCTGTTCTCGAACAATATCCGCAACAACTTCGGCTTCCTTAACCGCGGCGCGGAGGAAGGCATTGGCAAATCCGATAAACTCTTCGTGCAGGAAGGGCGCAAGGTGTTCAAGGAAGTCTGTCCCGCCGTCGCCAAACAGATCAGCGAGCAGCTGCAGCATCTCGATATTGCTCCCGACGCTCTGAAGCGCCTGTGGCTGCACCAGGCCAATCTGAGCATGAATCACCTTATCGCCCGCAAGGTGCTGGGGCGGGATGCCACCGCTGAAGAGGCACCGACGATTCTTGACGAGTACGCCAACACCAGTTCCGCCGGTTCGGTGATTGCCTTCCACAAGCATCGTGGGGATTTTGCCAGCGGGGATCTGGGGGTGCTGTGTTCCTTTGGTGCGGGTTACAGCATCGGTAGCGTGATTCTCCAGCGAGCTTAACGACCTCACTCCACGGGATTACGCCATCCCTTCTTGTTCGCCGCTGCCGGGATCCGCACGGAACCCGGGCAACGCGCATCCGGGTGGGGGGCTGGAGGGCTACAGGGACCGTTGAGCGCATGGATGCGCGGGGCCGCCCAGGCGATACGAGCCTACATGGATATATTCACGGCGAGTCCCTGTAGCCCTTCAGCGTCCCGCCAACCGAATTCAGCGCTCCGATTCGCATTACCGGGGTACGGGAGGAGACTCAGGCCAGCAGGGCCGGGAGCGCCTCCAGCAGTGCATCACATTGTTCGTCCGTGCCCACCGTAATGCGGAGGTAGTCAGAAATCCGCGGCTTGTCGAAGTAGCGTACGACGATGCCCTGCTCCCGCAGCGCCAGAAACAGTGCCTTGGCATCGCACCCGGGGCCGGGCGTGGCAAAGACAAAGTTCGCAGCCGAGGGCAGTACGGAGAAACCCAGTTTCTCGAGACCCTGGGTCAGCCGGGCGCGGGAAGCGATGACCTTGCGGCGGCAGTCCTGAAACCAGTCTTCGTCGGCCAGGGAGGCGATGACCGCGCGCTGGGCGACGGCGTCCAGAGGGTAGGAGTTGAAGGAGTTCTTGATTCGCTGCAGGCCGTCGATAAGATGCGCCTGGCCAAAGGCCATGCCCACGCGCAGGCCCGCCAGGGCCCGTGATTTGGACAGGGTCTGGGTTACCAGCAGGTTCGCATAATCATTGATCAATGTAACGGCGGAGTCGCCGCCGAAGTCGATGTAGGCCTCGTCAATGACTACGACTCGGTTCGGGTTGGCGTCCAGCAAGCGGCGAATATCCGCCAAACCGAGCACGATACCGGTGGGAGCATTCGGATTGGGCACGATGATGCCGCCGTTGGGTCGCCCGTAGGCCGCCACGTCGACGGTGAAGTCCTCGCTTAGGGGAATCTGCTCGAAACTGATGCCGTAGAGTTCGCACCAGACCGGATAGAAGCTGTAGCTGATGTCGGGAAACAGCAGCGGCTGGTCCTGCTTCAGCAATCCAAGAAAAACGTGTGCCAGCACCTCGTCGGAGCCATTGCCGAGAAATACCTGGTCGGCAGACAGTCCGTAATACTCGGCCAGGGCCTGGCGCAGTTCACTGGATTCCGGATCGGGGTAGCGGCGCAGTGCCTCCCCGTCGGTAGCATGAATAGCCGCCAGCACCTGCGGCGACGGCGGGTACGGAGCCTCATTGGTATTCAGTTTGACCAGGCGCCGGTGCCGGGGCTGTTCACCGGGCACGTAGGGCGTCAAACGCCGGGTAAGGTCACTCCAGAAGCGGCTCATGCGCAATCCTGCGGTGGGCATAGCGGGAAGCGCGGTATTCTACTGGAGCAATGCGCCATTGCAAGCTGAGGTGTGGCCGGCCAGGTGCGGCCGGCGAGGTGCGGCCGGCGAGGTGCGGCCGGCGAGGTGCGGCCGGCGCTCAATATTTGAACAGCGTATCCAGCACGACGCGATCATAATCACGGGCAGAGCCGAAGGCGTTCTCACCCGCCTCATTGTCAACATAGATCGTCAGGCCCATGTGCCACTGTTTGTCCACCGCATAGGTGCCAAACAGCTTGTGCCCGCGGATGTCAGCGCCGCCACCGGCCACGTTGGAATCACGCAACAGCCCCAGCACTGCATCCGCCTCCACCCGTTCATACTGGTAGCCAAGGTCCCAGCTGCCAGTAGCGTCGGCCTTGCCAACGCGGGCTCCGACCAGCCAACCGGTGTCATAGGCATCGGCATCCAGGTTCTGGACATAGTGGGCGTAAACCGCCAGCGGCTGCGCCATGCCGCGCCAGGTCAGATCGGAGAACAGCTCCAACTCCTCGAAATTGTTGTTGTAGGTGCAGCGGTCATTCATGCCGCAGCTGAAAGTGTTGCCGTAGAAGTCATCGCTATCGCCGAAAAACACCGTTTCTCCCTGCACGGGGATATCGATGTACCCGGCACCTGCCGTCAGCGCCAGACCCTCTCCCAGAGCCACAGTAAAGCCCGACTGCACACCGTAGTAGAAGGTGTGGTTCGCGCGATTGCTATCGCTTTCCAGGCCAATGGCTGCAGCGTTCAGGAAGAGGCCATTACCGGACCAGCCGAGTGCTATCCCCTCGGGAGTGTAGTCGGAGTCCCAGAGCAGGCCGGAGCCCTGGGGGCGGTAGAAATTGTTTTTCATCTTGCCACCGCTAAAGTAGGCACCATCAAAGGGCCTCCAGGTCGCATAGGCCTGATCCAGGAAAAGCTCCTTGCTGCTGCCGCCGCTGCCCAGGGTGGTGTTACCCGAGGCCGGGGCCTCATTGCCCGCGGCGATGCGCAGCCCGACCTCAACCTCATTCGGTAACTGCGCCACAAAACCTGCGCGAGCACGCAAACGGTGCCGGCTGCGCACGTCTCGCGCACTTACGTCGATTTCTTCATAGCGGTAGCGGAAGTCTCCGCTGAGACGCATGCTGTCAGTCCAGTGAGCAGTGGAACGGGCCGGCGGTGCAGCAACCGGCCCACGGGTTAACGTAAGCTCAGAGACGGCGGTTGCCGTGCTCTCGCGCAGCTCGGCGTTTTCCTGTTCCAGCGCGCTGACGCGCTGCATGAGAGTGGCCATCTGAGCCTTCAACTGCTCAAATTCTGCCTCGCTGACAGCGGCATCCACTCTGCCGCTGGTCACAGCCACGGTTGCTACCGCAGTAAAGGCTGCGGTTGCAAATCTCGTTCTGCTCATGGGTCGTCCTCAACAATAGTTTCAGCGCATGGGCGCGTTGTGGCTGCTCACTGGTCATCCATGGGGAGTTACCCAATCATGGCCTTCAGATAAGTGTCACAATATTGTCATGTTTCTGGACGACAAAGGCAATCAGCGAGCGGGCACTCCGCGTGCGGAGAAACGGTAGCCAGTCCCCCGCACTGTCTGCACCAGATCGCTGTAGTCCGCGACAGTGGTCTGCAGAGCCTTGCGCAGACGGCGAATATGCACATCAACAGTGCGCTCTTCGACATACACGTTGGCACCCCAAACCTGATCGAGCAGCTGGTTGCGGGAATAGGCGCGTTCGGGGTGGGACATGAAGAATTGGAGCAGGTTGAACTCGGTGGGGCCCATATCCACTGGCTGATCCAAGATGAAAACCCGGCGGCTTTCGCCATCCAGCACCAGATCGCCGACCTGAATGCGATCCATGTCGTCACCGCCGCTGGCGCGGCGCAGCAGGGCCTTGATCCGGGCAATCAGCTCCCGGGGAGCAAAGGGCTTGGTCATATAGTCATCAGCGCCCACATCAAGCCCCTGAATGACATTGTCTTCCGCAGTCTTCGCAGTCAGCATGATGACAGGGATGTCGCGGGTGGTATCGGTTCGCTTGAGGCGGCGCAGCAGTTCAAGACCGCTGCCCCCGGGCAGCATCCAGTCCAGCAGCACGATGTCCGGACGCTCATCGACGATCAGGGTATAGGCATCCTGGATGTTTTCCGCCTCAATGCAGCGAAATTCGGCAATCTCCAGGGCCATCCGCAGCATGTCACGTATGGCGAATTCGTCGTCGACGATCAGCACCTTGCGTTCATTCATTGGTCACAATTATCTCGTTGCCATTCCACTGCGCCCTATTAGATGAGGAAATTGTGACAATAAAATGACAGCCGCGCTTTTCCGCAGTGTTTTTACGGTAGGGGCCCGCTGGCCCAGGCCACTTTCTCTGCGGGCGATCGCGCAGGGACTGCGCTCCTACAAGGGCCCAACCTGTGGGAGCCCGCTGGCCCAGACCACCTTCTCTGGCCGCTGCGCGGCCATTCACCTCGTCCGCGGGCGATCGCGCGGAGACCGCGCTCCTACAAGGGCCCAACCTGTGGGAGCCCGCTCCGCGGGCGATCGCGCGGGGACCGCGCTCCTACAAGGGCCCAACCTGTGGGAGCCCGCTCCGCGGGCGATCGCGCGGGGACCGCGCCTACACTAGCGGAGGCTGGCGTTGATATTTGCCAAGACTTTGTTGCCCGGGCACAGGTCCTCTTCGGTCAGGCTGTTCAGCGGCCGGCGCGATGTTTCCAGCACGTCGTGCAGATCCCGAGAGTCCTTGTCCATGTAGATCAGCCCGGTGAGAATCTGGCCAGCAGCACGGTGGTGCTCCAGTGCGACCATCGCCGATACGCGATCGAAGGGGTCCAGGTCCTCGGCCAGTTTTTCCAGGTACAGCACGGAGCCGTCGTGCAGGGTGACCTCCTGGGTACGGCCTGCCGCGTAGCTGGCGGTAATCTCCTGGCGCATGGGCACGAAGTCCACGGTGCCTGTGGCCTCGGAATGCTCGCGTACAAAGTCGTAGCTTTTGGTGGAGCCGGCATTGTTGTTGAAGGTCACGCACGGCGAGACCACATCAATCAGGGCAAATCCACGGTGCGCTATCGCCGCCTTGATCAGGGGCACCAGCTGGCCCTTGTCGCCAGAGAAACTGCGCGCGACGAAAGTGGCTCCCAGCTGCAGGGCCAGGCCGGGCAGATCAATCGCGGCAAAGGGGTTGGGGTCGCCCTTCTTGCTGGCCGAACCCTCATCGGCGGTGGCGGAATCCTGACCCTTGGTCAATCCGTAACAGCCGTTATTCATGACGATATAGACCATGTTCAAGTTGCGGCGGACTGCATGGGTGAATTGCCCCATGCCGATAGAGGCGGTATCGCCATCGCCGGACACGCCAAGATAGAGCAGATCACGGTTGGCCATGTTGGCACCGCTGACCACCGAGGGCATGCGCCCGTGCACCGAATTGAAACCGTGAGATTTGCCCAGAAAATAGGTCGGCGCCTTGGAGGAACAGCCAATACCGGAAAGCTTTGCGATCCGGTGCGGCTCCAGTGCCAGCTCGTGGCAGGCGCGAACAATGGCCCCGGAAATGGAGTCGTGGCCACAGCCGGCACAGAGCGTGGAAATCGCCCCTTCGTAGTCCGCCTTGGTATAACCAAGGGCGTTGACCGGCAGGTCGGGATGTCTGAACTTGGGCAGCTGATAGCTCATATCCTGGTCTCCGCGCCGGCGACAACACGCTCGCGGCGCAAGGGCGTAACGTTATAACCCGGCATCTGCAGCAGAATCTGCTTGCGGATATTGCGGGCGCTGATGGGAGTGCCGTCAAAGCAGAGTACCGATTTCAGCTTGTCCGGACCGAGTTCAAATTCCGCCATCAACAGCGTTCGCAGCTGGGCGTCGCGATTCTGCTCGATAACAAACACCCGCTCATGACGGGCGATGAACTCCTCCACCTCGTAGTTGAAGGGGAACGCCCGCACGCGCATCGCAGCCAGGGGAATGCCGTCTTCGGCCAGGTAGTCGCGAGCTTCCATCGCGGATTCCTCGCTGGTGCCGAAAAACAGAATCGCGGTATTGGTCTCCTGCGCGCAGGGCATTTCAATAGGCCCGGGCACCCACTGCTTGATGGTTTCCCACTTGGCCATCAGGCGGTGCATGTTCTTCTCGTACTCTTCGCCCTTCTCGGTATACACCGCATACTCGTCGCGTGAGGTGCCGCGGGTAAAGAAGGCGCCCTTGGACGGGTGGGTACCCGGTATGGTGCGGTAGCAAATGGCATCGCCGTCCACATCCAGATAGCGACCGAAACGCTCCATGTCATCAAGCTGCTCCGCCGTCAGCACCTTGCCGCGATCATAGCGTCGGTTGTCGTCCCAGGTCAGGGGCGGCGACATGTTGTCGTTCATGCCCAGATCCAGGTCCGTCATCAGAATGATGGGGGTCTGCAGCCGCTCTGCCAGGTCGAAGGACAGGGCGCCAAAGTCGAAGCACTCCCTGGGTGTGGACGGGAACAGCAGAACCTGCTTGGTATCGCCGTGGGACGCGTAGGCCGCGGACAGAATATCCGACTGCTGGGTACGGGTGGGCATCCCGGTGGACGGCCCTGCCCGCTGCACGTCAAACAGCACCGTGGGAATCTCGGCAAAATAGGCCAGACCCAGAAACTCGCTCATCAGGGAAAGGCCCGGGCCACTGGTCGCAGTGAAGGCCCGGGCTCCGTTCCAGCTCGCGCCCACCACCATACCGATAGCCGCCAGCTCGTCCTCGGCCTGCACAATCGCGTAGTTCTTGCGGCCCGTGCCCGGATCAATGCGCAGACGCTTGGCATACTTCTCGAAGGCGTCCACCACCGACGTGGAAGGCGTAATGGGGTACCAGGCCGCAACCGTAGCGCCGCCGTAAATGGCGCCCAACCCAAGGGCAGTATTGCCGTCCAGAAGAATATTGTCGCCGACCTTGTCTGACTTGCGCAGGCGAATGCCGAGCGGGCAGTCAAAGTTCTCCTTGGCGTACTGATAGCCAAGCTCCAGGGCCTGGATGTTGGGCAGGATCAGCTTCTCCTTGCCCTTGAACTGGTCTTCCACCAGGCCCGTCAGTACGGCGAAGTCCATATCCAGCAGCGCCGCCAGGGCGCCGACGTAAATCACGTTGCGAAACAGCTGGCGCTGACGGGAATCGTCGTAGAGCTCGTTGCAGATCCGGGTCAGGGGGATGCCCATGATGGTGACATCGTTCCGGATCAGCCGCAGGTCCAGGGGCTTGGTGTTGTCATAGATGAAGTAGCCGCCGGGCTCCAGCTCCTGGATGTCCTGGGGCATGCTTTGGGGATTGACCGAGAGCATGATGTCTACACCACCCCGGCGCCCCAGATAGCCACGCTCGCTGACTCGCACCTCGTACCAGGTGGGCAGACCCTGAATATTCGACGGGAAAATATTCTTGGGGCAAACCGGCACCCCCATACGAAACACCGCCTTGGCAAAGAGGTTGTTGGCACTGGCACTGCCCGTGCCGTTGACATTGGCGAACTTGATGACGAATTCATTGACGGCTTGCAGCGCTTGCATGGTTCAGTGCCCCGCTCTGGTAACGCTGTAGAGAAATTTCTTCATGTCCCAGGCAGTGGTCGGGCAGCGCTCGGCGCAGAGGCCGCAGTGCAGACAGACGTCCTCGTCCTTGACCATGACCCGCCGGGTCGGCAACGGCTCGGAAACGTACAGATCCTGGGACAGATTGGCGGCCGGGGCGCTCAGCTGCAACCGCAGCTCGGGCTCCTCCGCATTGGCAGTGAAGGTAATGCAGTCGGTGGGGCAGACATCCACGCAGGCATCACACTCGATGCAGCGGGGCGCGTCGAATACTGTCTGGACATCGCAATTGAGGCAGCGCTCGGCTTCCTTGAAGCCGGTGAGGCGGTCAAAACCCAGCTCCACCTCCAGCTTGCGGTCGCGCAGGCTTTTCTCCAGCGGCGCCATGGGCACCGCATAGCGCTTGTCGGTTTCCACGGCGTTGTCGTAACTCCACTCGTGAATACCCATCTTCTGACTGACAAGGTTGGTGAAGGGCGGCGGCCGCTTGCTCACGGATTCGCCCCGGCAAAACAGGTCGATGCTCACCGCGGCCTGATGTCCATGGGCGACGGCAGTGATGACGTTTTCCGGACCAAAGGCCGCGTCGCCGCCAAAGAACACCTTGGGATTGGTCGATTGAAACGTGGTCCTGTCGACCACGGGCATGTCCCATTTGTCGAACTCGATATCCAGATCGCGCTCGATCCAGGGAAAGGCATTCTCCTGACCAATGGCCATCAGCACATCATCGGCTTCCATGAACACCAGGTCATCACCGGTGGGAACCAGGCTGCGCTTGCCATCGGCGTCGTACTTTGCCTCCACCTTTTCGAACAGCATGCCCATGAGCTTGCCGTTTTCAATCACGAACTCCTTCGGCACGTGGTTGTCATGGATGGGGATACCCTCATGCATGGCATCCTCTTTTTCCCAGGGCGAGGCTTTCATGTCGGCGAAGGGGCTGCGCACAACCACGCGCACGTCCTCGCCTCCGAGCCTGCGGGAGGTGCGGCAGCAGTCCATGGCGGTATTGCCGCCGCCCAGTACCAGTACCCGCTTGCCAATACTCTCGGTATGCTCAAACGCCACGCTGGCCAGCCAGTCAATGCCGATGTGAACCTGCTTGCCCGCCTCTTCCAGCCCGGGCAGATTCAGACCCTTGCCCCGCGGTGCACCGGTACCGACAAAAATCGCGTCGTAGTCCTTGTCCAGAATGCTCTGGAGACTGGTGACTTCGGTATCAAAGTGGGTGACCACGCCGGTATCAAGGATATAGCCCACCTCTTCATCCAGAAGGGAGACCGGCAGCCTAAAGGAGGGAATCTGGCTGCGCATCATGCCGCCACCGGCAAACTGGTTATCGTAAACGTCGATGCTGTAGCCCAGCGGCATCAGGTCGCGAGCAACCGTCAGCGAGGCGGGGCCGGCGCCGATCAGGGCGATGCGCTTGCCATTCTTCCTGGCAGGGATCTCGGGCAAGCGCGCGCGGATGTCGGCCTTGTTGTCTGCGGCCACCCGCTTCAGACGGCAGATCGCCACCGGTTCCTCACCCTTGGCGATGCGTCCGCGACGGCAGGCTGGTTCACAGGGACGGTCGCAGGTACGCCCCAGTATCCCCGGGAAGACGTTGGACTCCCAGTTGATCATGTAGGCATCGTCGTAGCGACCGGCAGCGATCAGCCGAATGTACTCCGGTACCGGCGTATGCGCCGGACAGGCGTACTGGCAGTCCACTACCTTGTGGAAATACTCGGAGTTCTTGATATCAGTTGGGTTCACAGCAAGGGCCCGTTTCACGTTGTTATGAGTTGGATGCGCAAGCGGCATGACCTGGACAAAAGTGTGTCACAAAGACCGCGGCTTTTCATCCCACTGCAGGGTAAAGAGGCAGGGGTTTCCGCCCGATGGAGGCATTTCACGGTTGTCGGCAGGATTGTTAAACCGTAGGAGAGGCGCCTAGAACAAGCCGAAGAAGCCCCGGCGCAGGGGCAGCGAGCTCTCGCAGGTCGCCAGCTGGGACTGATACTGGCTGGCGCGAGTGCGCACCTTCCCAGCCACGCCTTGCAACCATGCCTTGTTGCGATACGTGCCGCGGTTATAGCCACCGTGCCCTTCGTGATACGCGAGATACAGACGGTAGGCGTCATCCCGGGGAATGCCGCTGCGGTGCAGAGATTGATTGTTGTACCAGCCAATAAAATGAATGGCGTCGGCAAAATCCTTGCGACTGGCCCGGTAGCGACCGGTACTGCGCTGGTAATCTTTCCAGGTCGAGTTCAGTGCCTGACTGTAGCCAAAGGCGTTTGACGGTCGCGGCCCCGGGATAAAGCCAAGCAGGCGCCGCCGCGGCGGCTTGGCCTTGGCTTCAAAGCGGGACTCCTGGTGCATGATCGCCAGCATCACCGGGATCGGACTCTGCCAGTCGTCGCGCGCCTTGACCGCGTCCGCATACCAGCCCTTCTTTTCGCCGAAGATGCTGCAGGCGTTGTCCACATTCGCCGGCGGCGCGGTAGCGCACCCGGGCAGCAGGGCCAAGAGCACAAGTGCAAACAGTATCCTCATGAGCGCAGTCCGTGTTGCGCCAGCAGCGCCAGCAGTGCCGTTTCGTCGATGACGGGAATACCCAGTTCGGTGGCCTTGCCCAGTTTGGAACCGGCGCCAGAGCCCGCAACCACGGTATGGGTCTTCGCAGATACGCTGCCAGCCACACGTGCGCCCAAGGTCTCCAGCTGCGCCTTGGCTTCGTTCCGTCCCAGCGACTCCAGGGTGCCCGTGACCACCCATGTCTGCCCCGCCAGCGGCAGGGTCTCCGCCTCCACCGGCTGCAGATCAGACCAGTGCACCCCAGCCTTGCGCAGTGCTTCAACCACGGCAAGGCTGTCGGCGGAATCAAAAAACTGGCGCAAATGGTCCGCCACCACCGGGCCCACGTCCGGCACCGCCAGCAGGGCCTGCTCATCGGCGGCAACCAGCGCCTCCCAACTGCCAAAATGGCGGGCGAGGTTCCCCGCCGTAGCCTCTCCTACTTCACGGATGCCCAGGGCATAGATGAAGCGCTGCAGGGTCGTCGCCTTGCTCTTTTCCAGCGCAAGGAGCAGCTTGTCGACGGATTTCTCCCCCGTTCTCTCCAATTCCAGCCACTGCGCCCGTGGCAGGGTGTAGAGTTCAGCGACGCTATGCACCAGACCGCGGTCAACCAACTGCTCCACCAGCTTGTCTCCCAAGCCGTCCACATCCAGCGCCCGGCGGGAGACAAAATGGCGGATGGCTGCCTTCTGCTGGGCCTGGCACACCAGTCCACCCATGCAGCGCAGCACGGCCTCATCCTCGGCCCGCTCCACCGCAGAACCGCAGACCGGGCAGACATCGGGAAATAGCACCGGCTGCGCGCAGGAGGGTCGCTGCTCGAGGACCACCGCGACAATTTGCGGAATCACGTCACCAGCGCGGCGCACAATCACGGTATCACCCACCCGCAGACCCAGGCGCTCGACCTCGTCGCTGTTGTGCAGGGTGGCGTTACTGACGGTGACTCCGCCCACAAATACCGGCTCCAGCCGGGCAACCGGGGTAATCGCGCCGGTGCGGCCGACCTGGAATTCCACTGCCAGCACCCGGGTCATCTCTTCCTGGGCAGGGAACTTGCGAGCGATAGCCCAGCGCGGCGCCCGGGAAACGAAGCCCAGGCGCTGCTGCAGGGCGAGATCGTTGACCTTGAAGACGATGCCGTCGATGTCATAGGGCAGCTCGGCGCGGCGCGCAGCAAGCTCCTCGTAGTAGGCATCGCAGGCTTCAATACCGGTCACCACGCGGGATTCACTGTTGATGCGCAGGCCCCAGGCCTGCAGCAGGTCCAGCACTTCCGAGTGGCGCGGCGGCAGCTCGCCACCGTCAACCAGACCGACACTGTAACAGCACATCTGCAGGGGCCGACGCGCCGTGATGCGCGCATCGAGTTGGCGCAAACTGCCAGCTGCGGCATTGCGCGGGTTGACGAAGATCTTTTCACCGCGCTCGCGGGCTTCGGCATTGATCTGCTCGAAACCCGCGCGCGGCAGGTAGATTTCGCCACGCACCTCAAGCACAGGCGGATATCCCGAACCTCGCAGGCGCAGCGGTATAGACGGAATGGTCCGCACATTGTGAGTGATATCCTCGCCGGTAGCGCCGTCTCCGCGCGTCGCGCCCCGCTGCAGGCAGCCGTCACGGTACAGCAGACTGACGGCGATACCATCCAGCTTGGGCTCACAGGCAAACTCCAGCGCAGCGCTCGCATTGCGGCTCAGACGCTCCAACAGGCGCCGGTTGAAGTCCCGCATGTCGTCGGCGGTGAACGCGTTTTCCAGCGAGAGCATCGGCAGCTCATGCTGCACCTGCTGGAACTGCGCCAGCGGTGCAGCGCCTACGCGCTGGGTAGGTGATTCGGGGCTCAGCAACTCGGGGTTGGCAGTCTCCAGCTCACGCAGCCGCTGCAGACTGCGGTCGTACTGGGCATCCGGGGCGCTGGGGTCGTCAAGGACATAATACTGATAGTTCCAGCTCTCCAGCTGCTCTCGCAGACGCGAGACTTCCTGCGCCGCCGAAAGCTCCGTTCCCACCGCTGCCATTCCCGGGCCTGACTCAGCGCGAGTGCGCCAGGAGGCGCCGTTCCAGGTCGCGGATCTGCTGGCGGCTGTGCTCCATGGTCTGTCGGGTCAGGGCGCTTCGAGTTTCGTCGAGTACGTCACCGTCGAGATTGCGCGCTACTGCCTGGGCGGTCTCCAGCATGTAGTCAAAGGCCTTCATCATGTCATCCGGCCCCGGCAGCGTAACAAAGAACACCAGTCCCGGCGTGGTGAAGTCCGACATGTTGTCGATATCAAAGACCCCGGGCTGCATCATATTGGCCACGCTGAACTGGATCGCTCCGCGCCCGGCCTCGAACTCATGGCGATGGAAAAAGCTCATGTCGCCGAAGCGGAGATCGCAGGCCAGCAGGATGTGCAGGATGTCATCGCCGCGGAAGCCCTCCGGCTTGCGCGCCACCACGTTGAGCATGAAGACTTCCGGCTCCACGTCCCTCGGCAGACGCCCGGGCTCGGGTGCCTCCGAGGCGGGCCGCGAACGCTCTTCGGCCTCCAGTGCATCCAGCCAGTCGAGGTTTTCCGGCTCATCCCGGGTGTTGAGGCCAGTGACCAGGTCATCCTCAACCGCAGCCGGTGCTGTCTTGCGCGCGGGTTTCGCGGCTCTGGTCGCGCTCGCAACCGACTGCTTGGAATCACTCGTGGCCGGGACAGATAGCAGCGGGTCCTGTGGCTCCTGTGGCTCCTGGAGCGCAGAGGATGGCGCAGGGCTGACTTCGGTACGGGCCACGCGCTCGGCCCTGGCTACCTGCGCGGCCACGGCAGCCTGTTCCGCCTTGTCGACCTTGTTCTGGGCCGTGGCGTCCAGCAGATCGCGGCGCTCCACCACACGAGCTCCACCGTTGGGCAGCTCACGCAGGGTGGCGATATCATCGTCGGCCGCGGCCGCACCGGTGTCGCTACTGGCCAGTTTGACTCGCACCGGAGAGCGGCGCTCGTTGCGCACCCGCCGCCAGGCATCCAACAACACTGCCAGAATCAGCAGTACCCCGACTATCACCATCCAATCGCGTATCGTCAAATCCATCACAGCTGCACCCGCACCCTCTGCTTGTTCTAGCTAGCCGCCAGTTCCGCCGCTTCGTCAACATCAACCGTCACCAGGCGCGACACGCCCGGTTCATGCATGGTGACACCCATCAGCTGATCCGCCAACTCCATCGAGATCTTGTTGTGGGTGATGTAAATAAACTGCACCTTGGAGGACATCTCCTTGACCATGCGCGCGTAGCGGCCGACGTTGGCATCATCCAGCGGCGCATCCACCTCGTCCAGCATACAGAATGGCGCCGGATTAAGCTGGAAAATGGAGAATACCAGAGCGATGGCGGTAAGCGCCTTTTCCCCGCCGGAGAGCAGGTGAATGGTACTGTTCTTTTTCCCTGGAGGCCGCGCCATGATCGTGATGCCCGTATCGAGCAGATCATCGCCGGTCATTTCCAGGTAAGCGTTGCCGCCGCCAAACACCCGCGGAAACAGCTCCTGCAGGCCGCTGTTGACCTTGTCGAAAGTATCGCGAAAGCGGCTGCGGGTTTCCTTGTCGATTTTGCGGATGGCGGAGGCCAGCGTCTCAAGGGCTGTTTCCAGATCCTCGTTCTGGGCGTCGAGATAGTTCTTGCGCTCCGACTGCAGCGCGTACTCGTCAATGGCGGCGAGGTTGATGGGGCCGAGACGCGCGATGCGCGCGGCCACCCGCTCCAGAGCAAGTTGCCATTCGGACTCGTTGGCACCCTCCGGCATGGCGGCCAGCACCTGCCCAAGATCCTGATCGCTTTCGCGCAACTGGCGCAGGACGTTTTCACGCTGCACCTGCAATCCCTGGTACTGCAGACGCTGCTGCTCGAGTTCCGAGCGCACCCCCTGCGCTCGCTGCTCGATAGCCGCTCGCTGTTGTTCGGCCTGGCGCATGGCATGCTCCACTTCCGCTACCGCCTGCCGGGCGCGAGTCAGCTCGCCCTCGGACTCCAGCCGCAGCGACAGCTGCGCCTCCAGATCCTCCTGCAGGGCGCCGAGGGGATCATCTGCCTCCGCCAGGCTGCCCTCGAGGATCTCGCGCCGCTCCTGCAACTGCGCCAGTTGGGAGTGCGTGCGCTCAAGCGTCTCGCGCACGGAGCGCAACTGGGTCTGCAGAGCCTGGTGGCGCATCGCAGCCTGGTGGGCGGCGTCCTTGTCGTGGCGCGCCTTCTGACGCACGCTGTCGAGCTGGCCGCGGGCGGCGTCGCGACGGGTGAGCAGGTCCTCGCGCTGACGCGAATCCAGCTCCATCTGCTCAATCGCGGTAGCCAGCAACAGTCGCGCTTCGGACACCGATTCCTGCTCGACCCGAAACTGTTCCCTGGTATCGTTGATATCGGCGCCCAGACGCTCCCGACGAGCGCTGATCTGCTCCAGCCGCGCCTGCTGCGCCGACAATTGCGCGCTCATCTCCGAGTGCTGCCGCGTGGCCTGCTGCAGCTCACGCTGGCTGTCCTGGCGCTGGGATTCCAGCGTCTGCTGGCGCTCTCGGACCTGCTGCTGCGCCGTCTCCAGATCGGCTACCAGCTCGGCCGTCAGATCGATGTCTGCTGCCAGACGCTCCAGTTCCTGACGGCGCTGGATGACGCCGCCCTCCTGCTCGCCCGGACGCTTGACCCGCAGCCAATCGGTGCCCAGCCAGATACCCTCCGGGGTAATCACTGATTCGCCAGCGGTGAGTACTGCCCGCAATGCCAGGGCCGCGGGTAGATCATCTGCCACCCGCACGCCGGCCAACAGGCTTGCAGCAGCGGCAGAACCCCGGACCCGGGCCGCCAGGAAATCCTCTCCCGCCGCAACCGAGCCACCTTGCGCCACCAGACTGAGCTGGCCCTGCTGCAGATCCCCCAGCAGGGCAGCGAAATCGCCCAACTGGTCGACACAGACAGCCTGCAAGTAGTCACCGAGCACCGTCTCCACCGCCAGTTGCCAGCCATCGTCCACCTGCAGCTGCTGCAGCAAGCGCGGCCCGTCCTGGAGCTGATGCGCGGCCAGCCAGGCGCTGACGCCCTGGTCCCGGTCCTCTGTGGCAGCCTGCTGCAGCGCCTCCAGGGACGCCTGGCGGCCGCGCAGCTGCTGTAAACGCGAGCGGCCGTCGTTGAGCTGCCCCGAAAGGCTGCCCTCCTCCTCTCGCGCCGCCGTCAACTGCAGCAACAGCGCATCGCTGCGCGCCTCGAACGCTGCCATCTGCTCTTCGAGGAGGGCAATTTCCTCTGCCAGGACCTCCAGCGCGGGTGCGTCGTCGCTTTGCGTCAGGCCGGAACGCTCCTCCTCGAGCTGCAGGATCCGCCGCTGCAGGCGCTGCTGAGCCTGCTCCAGGTGCTGAATGCGCGATTGCTGCACTTCGGCCTGCTGGCGCGGGGCGGCGGCATGCTGGTTGAATTCGTCCCACTGCTGCTGCCAGTGCAGCATGGCATCCTCGGCCTGCTGCAGCGACTCTGCGGATTCCTCCTCCACTGCGTGCAGCATGTCCAGCTCCGGACCCAGGGTTTCCAGCTCCGCTTCCCAAGTGTCCAGCTTGCCCTGGTCCTGCTGCAGGTGCTGTCCGGATTCCTCAAGACTGGCCAGAGCCTGGCGCAGATCGTCGTGGAGCTGGCGGGCCCGTTCCTGCTGGAACTTGATCGCCTGTTCGATGCGTGCAACCTCGGCTCCCAGGGTGTAGTAGGTAGCCTGCACCTGGTTAAAGGTATCTGTGCAGTCGCTGTGGTCCTGGCGACGCTGCTCAATAGCGGTGTCGACCTGCTGGTGCTCGGCATTGACAGCTTCCAGCCGCACCTCGAGCTCGGCAATCGCCTGGGAGCAGGCGGAGGCCTGCTGGTCCAGCTGCTGCCACTGCAAGGCCTGCAATTGGGCCTTCAGGGCCCGCTCTTCGCTTTTGTGCTCAGTATATTTTTCCGCCGCCTGGGCCTGCCGCTGCAGATGCTGCAGCTGGCGCTGCAGCTCATCACGCAGGTCTGTGAGCCGCTCCAGGTTCTCCATGGTGCGACGCATGCGGTTCTCGGTTTCCCGGCGCCGCTCCTTGTACTTGGAAATCCCCGCGGCCTCCTCGATGAAGACCCGCAGTTCCTCAGGCTTGGACTCGATCAGGCGGGAAATCATGCCCTGCTCGATAATCGCATAGCTGCGCGGGCCGAGGCCGGTGCCCAGGAAGATGTCCGTGATATCGCGGCGGCGGCAGCGGCTGCCGTTAAGAAAGTACTCGGACTGGGCTTCGCGGGTCACCAGGCGGCGTATGGAGATTTCCGCATAGCTGGCGTATTCGCCGCCGACGCCGCCATCGCTGTTGTCGAACACCAGCTCGATGGAGGCCTGGCCAACGGGCTGGCGGTTGACCGAACCATTGAAAATGACATCGGTCATGGACTCGCCGCGCAGATTCTTGGCGGAACTCTCGCCCATCACCCAGCGCACGGCATCAATAACGTTGGACTTGCCGCAGCCGTTGGGGCCCACCACCGCGGACATGTTGCTGGGGAAGTTCACCGTTGTCGGGTCGACAAAGGACTTGAAGCCGGCGAGCTTGATGGACTTTAATCGCATATCACTTTAATTACATTATATAAGACGCTGTTTTTAAACGAAAATGGCGCCCCATTAGAGCGCCTATCGCCGACCCGTGACCACGCGAGGTAGTGTATCCAACTTCCCTGGACAACACTACGTTTGTGGCCGGTCATGCCCCCCGCTCAACTCTGCCGGGGCTCCAGCGTTATCGCCAGCGGCTCCGTGGACAGGGAAGGCTGCAATGGTCCTGCGCGGCCCAGCCAACTTGCGCTTTCTTCACCGGGCGTGCCCTCAGGAGAGACCTGGACCACGACCACTACGTCGCCAGCCTCGGACAATTTCTGCCCGGCCATGGAGTTGCTGTCGTCCAGGCGCAGGGTCGCGGGCAGCTGGCTGGCCTGCAGCCGCTGCACCGCGATGGGCATGCGACTGTCGCTGGCCGCGGAGCGCGCCAGCACGAATACGGTATCTGTGGGATTCAACGTGACACCCTCGGGAGCGGCAACCCGGAGGCTGAGACCAATACTGGCAGGTGCCTGCGGCTCATCCGTCTCCAGGATTTCGGGCTCGCCGAGGCGCTCCCGGGCCTCGGCAATCACCCCGGCGATCATCTGCGCGCCCTCACCACCCGGAGCCTCCATCGCCAGCAGGCGCTCCCAGTACTGTATAGCGGCGCGGAACTGCTCGCGCTCGAAGGCCGCCATTCCCAGCAGCCCCAGCGCGGTGCGCTGGTGCGGGTTTATCGCCAGAGCCTGCTCCGCCCGCGCCTGGGACTCGGCGTCCAGCGTGCGGCCAGCTCGGTGAAGGCCTCGTCCACCAGACCCTCGGGCCATTGCGGATAGGGATAGAGATAGGGCCAGAGCAGCGACCCGGAAAAGGTCGCGTGCGTGGTGATCGCGAACCGGCGCGAGGCGCGCGCGGCCAGGCGCAACTGCGCCTCGGCCCAGGCGCGGCGGGCAGTGGGGTTGGCGCGAACGGCCGCGGGTGCAAAGCTGTCCATGATCTGGTCATGCGCAGGATGCACCGCAACAAGCTGGCCGGTGATATGCGAGGCAAACTCGGTCAGGATCAGCCCGTGATCGGCCAG